>NZ_JAALDU010000229.1 GCF_014145015.1 Dietzia sp. E1
CCGGCCGCCGATGGCGGCCGGGCCCCGTTCCCGGTTCGGGTGGATCAGGCGAACGCCTCGTCCACCAGAGCCTTCTGCTCGACGGCGTGAACCTTGCTCAGGCCGGTCGAGGTGGCGGCCATCGGGCGACGGGAGACCCGCTTGAGCGGCGGGAAGTCGTCGATCCGCTCCGGCAGTTCGAGCGCGAGGAAGCTCCACGCACCCTGGTTGGCCGGCTCCTCTTGGACCCAGCGGACCTCGGTGAGGTTCGGGTAGTGGTCCAGCGCCTCACGCATGCGGCGGTGGGGGACCGGGTAGAGCTGCTCGAGGCGGACGATCGCGATGTCGTCGCGGCCCTCCTTCTCCTGGCGGGCGGCGAGCTCGTAGTAGAGCTTGCCGGACACCAGCAGCATGGTCTTGACCTTGCCGGCGTCCTTGGACCCGTCCGCGAACGTCGGATCATCGAGGACGGACCGGAACTTGCCGGAGGTGAAGTCCGCGATCGCGCTGACGGCCTTCTTGTTGCGCAGCATCGACTTGGGCGTGAAGACCACCTGGGGCCGCTTGATGCCGTCGGTGGCGTGGCGGCGTAGGAGGTGGAAGTAGTTCGCCGGGGTCGACGGCTGGGCGACGGTCATCGAGCCCTCCGCGCACAGCTGGAGGAACCGCTCGATGCGGCCGGACGTGTGGTCCGGGCCCATGCCCTCGTGGCCGTGGGGGAGTAGCAGGGTGACCGAGGACTTCTGTCCCCACTTTGCCTCACCGGACGAGATGTACTCGTCGATGATGGTCTGCGCACCGTTGACGAAGTCACCGAACTGCGCCTCCCAGAGCACGAGCGCGTCGGGGTCGCCGACGGAGTAGCCGTACTCGAAGCCGAGGCCCGCGTACTCGGTGAGCGCCGAGTTCCACACCTCGAAGCGGCCCTCGGCGTCCTCGAGGTTCTGCAGCGGTGAGTAGGGCTCGGAGGTGGTCTTGTCGACCACCACCGCGTGCCGCTGCGTGAAGGTGCCGCGCTGCGAGTCCTGGCCGGCCAGGCGGACGGTCTTGCCCTCACGGACGAGCGAGCCGATCGCGAGTAGCTCGGCGAAGGCCCAGTCGATGTTGCCGTTGTAGGCCATCTTCTGGCGTGCCTCGTACACCGGCTTCACGCGCGGGTGGATGCGGAACTCCTCCGGGAGGTTGCCGAAGGCGTCGCCGATCGCGTGGATGACGGACTCGTCCACCGCCGTCACCAGTCGCTTGGGCAGCGGCTGGTTGGGCAGGATCGACTCGGAGGCCTTGACCGGGTGCTTCTCGAGCTCGCGGACCTCGTTGAAGACGCGCTCCAGCTGCCCCTGGAAGTCGCGGAGGGCGTTCTCCGCCTCCTTCTCGGTGATGTCGCCACGACCGACGAGATCCTCGGTGTAGGACTGACGGACGCTCTTCTTGCCGTCGATCACCTCGTACATCCGCGGCTGGGTCATCGACGGGTCGTCGGCCTCGTTGTGCCCGCGACGGCGGTAGCAGACGAGGTCGATCACGACATCCTTCTTGAACTGCTGACGGAAGTCCATCGCGAGCCGGGCGACGCGCACACACGCCTCGGGGTCGTCGCCGTTCACGTGGAAGATCGGCGAGCCGATCATCTTGGCGACGTCCGTGGCGTACTGGCTGGAGCGGCCGGCCTCGGGGGCGGTGGTGAACCCGATCTGGTTGTTGACCACGATGTGGATCGTGCCACCGGTGCGGTACCCGTCGATCTGGGAGAGGTTGAGCGTCTCGGCGACGACACCCTGCCCGGCGAACGCGGCGTCACCGTGCAGCATGAGCGGCACGACCGGGTACTCGGCGCGCCACTCCGGGTCCTCGATGAGGTCCTGCTTGGCGCGGACGATGCCCTCGAGAACCGGGTCGACCGCCTCGAGGTGGGACGGGTTGGCCGTGAGCGAGACCTTGATCTCGTTCTCGCCGAACATCTGGTACTGGATGCCCTCGGCGCCGAGGTGGTACTTCACGTCACCCGAGCCGTGCGCGGCCGAGGGGTCCATGTTGCCCTCGAACTCCGTGAAGATCTGGCGGTAGGGCTTACCGACGATGTTCGCCAGCACGTTGAGGCGACCGCGGTGCGGCATGCCGATGACGACCTCGTCCAGGCCGAACTCGGCGGCCTCGTCGATCACCGCGTCCATCATCGGGATGACGGACTCGGCGCCCTCGAGGGAGAACCGCTTCTGACCGACGTACTTGGTCTGCAGGAAGGTCTCGAAGGCCTCGGCGGCGTTGACCTTGGACAGGATGTACTTCTGCTCGGCGACGGTCGGCTTGTCGTCGACCCCCTCGATGCGCTCCTGGATCCACTGGCGCTGTTCGTTCTCGAGGATGTGGGTGTACTCGATACCGATCTTGCGGCAGTAGGCGGCGCGCAGGGCGGAGAGCACGTCGCGCAGACGCATCTTGTCCTTGCCGACGAAGCCGCCGACGGAGAACTTGCGGTCGAGGTCCCACAGGGTGAGCTCGTGCGAGTTGACGTCGAGATCCGGGTGGAAGGTGCGGCGACGCTGCGCGTGCTTCCCGTCGAGCGGGTCGATGTCGGCCATGAGGTGGCCGCGATCCCGGTACGCGGCGATGAGCTCGAGGACGCGGGCGTCCTTGTCGACGCGGGGATCGGTGATGTCCTGGCGCCACCGGACGGGCTCGTACGGGATGCCGAGGACGTCGAAGATCTCGTCGTAGAACTCGTCCGCGAGGAGCAGGCGGTGGATCTCGCGCAGGAACTCGCCGGACTCGGCGCCCTGGATGATCCGGTGGTCGTAGGTCGAGGTCAGCGTGGTGATCTTGCCGACGGCGTTGTTGGCCAGCTGCTCCTCGCTGGCGCCCTGGAACTCGGCGGGGTACTCCATGGCGCCCACACCGAGGATCGCGCCCTGTCCCACGGTCAGACGGGGCACCGAGTGCACGGTGCCGATACCGCCCGGGTTGGTCAGCGAGACCGTGACGCCGGAGAAGTCGTCCATCGTCAGCTTGCCCTCGCGGGCGCGGGCGACGATGTCCTCGTAGGCGTCGAGGAAGCCGCGGAAGTCGAGGGTCTCACAGTTGCGGATGGCCGCGACGACGAGCGAGCGACCGGCCTTGGTCTTCATGTCGATGGCCAGTCCGAGGTTGATCCCCGCCGGGGTGACGGTGTGCGGCTTGCCGTCGATCTCCTCGTAGTGGTTGTTCATGTTCGGGTACACCTTGATGGCCTGCACCATCGCGTACCCGATGAGGTGGGTGAAGGAGATCTTCCCACCGTGCGTGCGCTTGAGATGGTTGTTGATGACCATCCGGTTGTCGATCATGAGCTTGGCCGGGACCGCGCGGACAGAGGTCGCGGTCGGCAGCGAGAGCGACGCGTTCATGTTCTTGACGATCGCGTTGGCCGCCCCGCGCAGCGCCTTGGTCTCCGTCTCCTGAGGAGGCGTGTACTGCGGACGGGAGGGCTTGCCCACCGCCGGCGAATCGGGTTTCCTGCGTGTCTCCGGGGTGCCCGAGGGGGCGGGCACGCCCTGGCCACGCGCCTTGCGACGGGGTGAGGCGTCGGCGTCCGGCTTGGCCGCGACGTCCTTGGCGGACGCCGTCGGCGTCACGTCGTCCACGGTCAGCTCCCCGGCCTTCTTCTTCGCCGAGGACCCGGTCCCCTCGTCCGCCTTGCCCGACTGCTTCGACGTCGCACGGGTCTCACCGCCGGACCGCGCCCGGTCTCCGGCCCCGCCCGTTCCGCGCGGGGCGGTGCCGTTGGTGGAGCGGGACCCGGAGGAGGAGGCGGCCTCCGGGTTGGCCTTGAAGAATTCGTGCCAGGACTCGTCCACCGAGGACGGGTCCTTGGCGAACCGCTCGTACATCTCGTCTACGAGCCACTGGTTCTGTCCGAACTGTGAGACGTTGTTGCTCACGATCTTGTGGTGCCTCTCTGGTTCTGTGGTGGGTTTCACACGTCAATGGATCCAGGCTAGACCGTCTGCCCGATCGGGGCTTTCCGATCTCACCTGACAGGGGGATGCCACTCGCCCGTCACCGTGGGTTCACGCGGTGGGCCGGGTCGTCTGTTCATGCGGTGGGCCACGCCGTCGGGGGCGCGCCGAAGGTCGCGTGGGCGGTGTCCACGACCGTCCGTCCGAGTCGCCGGTTGCCCCAGCCGCCGACCGCCGCCCCGAGCCCCGCGGGCGCGAGTTTGCCCACAGCCAACCCGGCGCGCTTGACGGCGAACTTGCGGACGAAACGACTCAGCATGCGGCGGTTGATCTCCTTGAGGCCGGGCACGTGCAGCGACCTGCTCGCCAGCGACGCCGCGCCGCCGGACCCGCCGGACGACCCGACCGCGTTGGCGAGAATCGCCGTGCCGGATGCCCCGAGCATCACGGTCATGACCAGGAGTTCCTCGTGCTCGCCCTCACGGACGTCGATGCCGTGCACCTCCGCCACCGCCAGCGTGTAGAAGGCGGCCGCCTCCAGGAAAACCAGGGACTCGGCTCCCACCGCGCCGAACGCGACGATCGTGCCGATGCCGGGAACGGCGGCGGTGGCGCCCACGGCCGCGCCGGAGGCGGTGACGGCGGTGAGGAATCGGCTGTCGAGACGTTCGCGGATCCGCGCGGGCGACTCGTCGGGGTGTGCGCGACGGAGTTGGCGGACGTAGGCGCGGGCGGCGCCGGCCTGACCTCGGATCGCCCGGCGCAGGGCTGCCGTCACCAGCCCCGCGGCGGGACCGGAGGCGTCGGCTTGGGCGGGGACGCGGTCGGGCACTGGTCACTCACTCCTGGGGGTCGTGGCGGGCGGTCGGCACGGGCCGCTCGTACCACCACGGTACGCAACCTGGGGCGGGGCGCGCCCTAGGGCAGCACACGCTCGGTGTACTCGTTGCCGAAGAGCCGATCGGGGTCGAGTCGGTCGCGCACCGAGACGAAGTCGTCGAAGCGCTCGACCATCGTCGACAGGTCCGCGGCGGTCCGGGTGTGCATCTTGCCCCAGTGCGGTCTCCCGCCCGAGGCGAGGAAGATCGACTCGGCCAGCCGGAACAACTCGGTGTGGTCCATCCGATGGTACTGGTGGACGGCGATGTAGCAGACCTCGCGGTGGTGGGCGGTCGACATCCAGACGTCGTCGGCGGCGGCGAACCGCACCTCCACCGGGAACGGCGTGACGACGCCGGACCGGTCGATCGTGTCGCGGAGGTCCCGCAACACGCCGGAGGCGGCGCCGATGGGCACCGCGTACTCCATCTCGCGGAACCGCACGCGCCGCGGCGACGCGAAGACGCGGTAGCTACGATCCGTGAACCCGCGGGCGGACAGCGCCCGTGAGGCGAAGCGGTTGAGCCGGGGCGTCAGTGCCGGTCTGCGCGTCGCGGCGCGGCACAGCGCGTCGAACGCCTCGTTCGACAGGAACTCGTCGCTCACCAGCTCGCGGACACGGCCCACGGGGCGGAGCTCCGTGTCGCCGGGCAGGCGGGTGTTCCGTTTGACGGTGATCGTGTCGGTGTGCGGGAACCAGAAGAACTCGGCGTGGTCCGCGGAGCGGGCGAACCCCTCCAGATCCTGCAGAGCCGCCGAGAGCGTCCACGGGCGTTCCTCGGCCCGGAGGGCGAAGGCGGGCACGCACCGGATCGTCATCTTGGTGATGATCCCCAGGGCGCCGAGGCCGAGACGGGCGGCCTCGAAGACCTCCGGATGCGAGGTCGGGGAGCATGAGAGGACGGACCCGTCGGCGGTGACGAGCTGCAGTCCGACGACGGTGGCGGGCAGGCCCGGCGCCCCGCACCCGGTGCCGTGGGTCCCGGTGGACACGGCGCCGGCGAGCGACTGCTCCGCGAAGTCCCCGAGGTTCTGTTGCGCCAACCCGAGGTCCCAGAGCAGCGGGCCGAGGCGGTGCAGGCGGGTCCCGGCCCAGACGGTCACGTCGGCACCGTCGACGCGGCCGGCCGCGTCGCGGGTCGGTACGATCGACTCGATCCCGGTGAGGTCGTCCAGGGAGACCAGAACCCCGTCGGTCGCCGCAGCCGGGGTGAAGGAGTGCCCGGCGCCCACGCACTTGACCCGGTCACCCCGCTCCGCCGCAGCGGTCACCACGTCGCTCACCTCGGCGACCGTCGTGGGGGCCCGCCGCTCCGACGGGGTCGCCAGCACGTTGCCGGCCCAGTTCTGCCAGGGGGCCACCGAGGTCGTCATGGCTGGAGAGAATACCGGCGGGCGGCCGGGCCGGGAGCCGTCCTGGACAATCGACCTGAATATTCGGCGGAGGTCCGCGCGACCTGGGGAGCAGAGGCCTGTTATCGGTGTCTACCGCCTCCTCGTCGTCGTACCATGGACGGGTGACCAGACGACTACCTGCCGATCAGCGCCGGGCGCAGCTACTCCAGGCCGCGCTGGAGATCGCCGAGCACGACGGCCTGGGGGCGGTGACCGTGCGAGGCGTCGCCGAGCGTGCAGGCGTCTCCCTCGGAGTCGTCCACTACTGCTACACGGACAAAGAGGAGCTCATCCGCGAGGTGATCGGTGCGGTGAACTCCGAGGTCCACCAGGCCGCGCGGGCGTTCGTGAGTGTCGACTTCGATTCGGGGGCCCGCGGTACCGAGGGGCTGAGGCGCCGGCTGTACGAGGCGATCGACCTGGTCTGGGCCGTCATCTCAGCCTCGCCCGACAGGCAACTGCTCACCTACGAGATCGTCTCGTACTCTCTCCGGACCCACGGGCTCCCAGAGGTCGGACTGGCCCGGAACCAGCAGGAGTCCAACGAGGCGATCGTGCGGTCGGTGCTCGAACGCACCGCCGACTCCGCCGGCGTCCGGTGGGGGATGGGCCTCGACGACATGGTGCGGGTGGTGCTCTCGATCATCACCGGCGTGAGCCTCCGCTGGCAGATCTACCGGGACGACGACGAGGCCAACGACCTGTTGCACCGCGCGGTCGACCTGATCGTCCGGGACGCGCGGCCCGCCGACGGTGCGTAGCCCGGCCCGGGCCCATCCGCTCGCGGTCGTCGGCGACCTGGACGCCGCGACGGCCGGCATTGACGCACCGCTCGCGGCGCTGCACCTGCCGAGTCTGCGGCAGAACATGCAAGACCTGCGCCGAAGGGCCGGGGGCACCAGGATCCGCATCGCCAGCAAATCAGTGCGGTCGCGTGGGGTGCTCCGCGAGGTCCTCGGCGCGGACCTGCTCGGGGACGAGGCGGTCCGCGGCGTCATGGCGTACTCGCTCGCCGAAGCGCTGTGGCTCGTCGACTCGGGGTGCGACGACGTCCTCATGGGATACCCCACTGTCGACCGCGCGGCCCTGGAGCGGCTCGGTGCGGACGCGGGCGCGCTCGACGCGGTGACCCTGATGGTCGACGACCCGCGCCAGTTGGCGATCGCCCGCGAGGCCGGCGCGAACGGCGCCCGGGTGTGTATCGACGTCGACGCCTCACTCCGGATCGGGCCGGTCCACCTCGGGGTCCGGCGATCCCCCCTGCGCGGCCCGGAGGACGTGGCACCCCTGGTGCGTCACGCCACCCGCGAGGGATTCCGCGTGGTCGGGGCGATGTTCTACGAGGCGCAGGTCGCAGGGGTGCCGGACGACGTTCCCGGGGTCGGCGCGGTCAAGCGACTGTCGATGCGCCGGCTCCGCGCGGTGCGCCGGTCGGTCGCCGAGGCCATCGCTGACATCACCGGACAGTGGCCCGAGATCGTCAACTCTGGCGGCTCGGGGTCGGTCGCCGAGAGCGCCGCGGCGCCCGCTGTCACCGAGGTCACCGCCGGCTCGGGCCTCTACGTGCCGGGGCTGTTCGACGCCTACCGGTCCTTCACGCCACGGCCGGCCCTGATGTTCGCACTGCCCGCAGTGCGGAGGCCCGGTCCCGGGCTGACCACGTTCCTCTACGGGGGGTACGTCGCCTCCGGACCCCCGGGCGACGATCGCCTGCCGGTGCCCGTCGCGCCGGCGGGGTTGAGATACCTCGGACGGGAGGGCGCCGGCGAGGTCCAGACGCCCGTGCGCGGGAAGGTGCCCATCGGCGGGCGTGCCTGGTGGAGGCACGCCAAGGCGGGTGAGTTGTGCGAGCGGTTCGACACGCTGCACGTGGTGGACGAGACTGCTGACGGGCCCGCCCTCGTGGACCGCTGGCCCACCTACCGTGGTGAAGGGAAGTGTTTCGGATGACCGACGCCCACGACATGACCGACGAGGCCCGGGAGCGGATGCGCGCGGAGGCCGTCTCGATCACGGCCGACCTCGTCGCCATCGACTCGACCAACACAGGCGACCCCGCGACGATCGGCGACGGCGAGACCCGTGTCTGTCGGCGGATCGCCGAGTACCTCCACGAGGTCGGCGTCGACAGCGAGCTCGTGGAGTCGGTGCCGGGCAGGGGCAGCCTGTTCGCACGGTTGGAGGGTGCGGATCCGCAGGCGGGTGGTCTCGTCGTGCACGGTCACGTCGACGTCGTGCCGGCGGTCGCCGAGGACTGGTCCGTCCCGCCCTTCGCGGGGGAGATCCGGGACGGCTGGCTCTACGGCCGCGGGACCGTCGACATGAAGAACATGATCGGCATGATCCTGGCCGTGGTGCGCCACTACCGACGCGAGGGGATCGTCCCGCGGCGCCCCCTTCTGCTCGCCTTCTTCGCCGACGAGGAGGCGGCCGGCATCATGGGCGCCAAGTGGATCGTCCGCGAGCGTCCCGAGATCTTCGACGGCATGACCCAGGCGCTCAGCGAGGTCGGCGGATGGTCGGTGCCCGTGGCGGGGCGTCGTCTGTACCCCATCGCCATCGCCGAGAAGGGCGTGGCCTGGGCGAAGGTGACCGCGCACGGTGCCGCCGCACACGCCTCGCGTCCCACGCCCGACAACGCCGTCGCGGCCATCGCCGGTGCGGTCCACCGGGTCGCCGGCATCGAATTCCCGGTGGAACCCACCGAGGCCAATACCGCGCTCGCCGCGACGGTCGGCCGGATCGCCGGCGGCAGCGGGGACGTCGCCGAGCTGCCGGACCACCTCGAGGTCCTCGGCCACTTCGGCCCGCTCGTCGCCGCCTCCCTGTCGCACACCGCTTCGCCGACCGTCCTGTCCGCCGGGTACAAGACCAACGTCATCCCGACGGAGGCGCACGCCGAGATCGACTGCCGTGTCCTGCCCGGCGGCGAGGAGACGTTCCGTGCGGAGGTGGAGCGGGAGCTCGGGCCGGACGTGTCGGTCGAGTGGATCTGGCAGCCGCCCATCGCGGCCCCGGCGGACGCCCCCCTGGTCGACGTGATCGGAGAGGCCGTCCGCGAGTCGGATCCGGACGCCCTTGTGGTGCCGTACCTCCTGCCCGCCAGCACCGACAACAAGCATCTCGCCGAGCTGGGGATCGACGGATACGGCTTCGTCCCGCTACGCGTGCCCGACGAGTTCGACGTGTTCGGCCACTTCCACGCCGTCGACGAGCGGGTGCCCGTCGACGCGCTGCACTTCGGTGCCGACGTGCTCGCGCGCGTCCTCCGGTCGGCGTGAGGGGCACGACGCAGGACCGCGACGCCGCGCGGTCCGCGCCCCGGACCCGCCTGCCGGCGGACATCTGGGTCCTCGTCGTGGCCGCGTTCGCGGTCGCGATCGGGTACGGACTAGTGGCGCCGGTGCTGCCGCAGTTCGCCCGCGACTTCGACGTGTCCGTCGCCGCCGCCTCGGTCGTGGTCAGCGCCTTCGCCTTCTTCCGACTGGTGTTCGCGCCCGCCGGCGGGTTCCTCGTGGACCGGATGGGGGAGCGCTGGGTCTACATGACCGGCCTGCTCATCGTCGTGGTCTCCACCCTGGCGACCGGCCTGGCGCAGTCCTACTGGCAGCTGCTCATCTTCCGCGGCCTCGGCGGTCTCGGGTCCACGATGTTCACCATCTCCGCGATGGCGCTGTTGACCAGGCTCTCACCGCCGGGCGAGCGGGGACGGATCGCCGGGCTGTACGCGACCGCGTTCCTCATCGGCAACATCGGCGGGCCCGTGCTGGGCGGACTGCTGGCGGAGTTCGGGATGCGCGTCCCGTTCTTCGTCTACGCCGGAACCCTGCTCGTGGCGACCGGCGTGGTGGCCGTGTTCCTGCGAGGCGGTCGTAGGCGCTCACCTGATGACGAGTCCCCCGAGCAGGAGCCACTGCTCGTCGGCGAGGCGTTGCGTCACAGCGGCTACCGTGCCGCGCTGATCTCCAGTTTCGTCAACGGCTGGACCTCGTTCGGCGTCCGTGTCGCCATCATCCCGCTGTTCGCAGCGGCCAATTTCGACGCCGGTGCCGGTATCGCGGGCACGGCGTTGGCGTCCTTCGCCGTGGGCACGGCCTCCGTGGTCTCGGCGGCGGGCAGGCTGTCGGACCGTTTCGGGAGGCGACCGATGGTGATCATCGGCCTCGTGGTCTCCGGCGTCACGACCATCGCCCTGGGGTGGTGCGACACCGTTCCACTCCTCGTCGCGGCGTCGGTGGTGGCGGGCATGGGCGCCGGGATCCTCAACCCGGCACAGCAAGCCGCCGTCGCCGATGTCATCGGCGCGGACCGCGCCGGAGGCAAGGTGCTGGCCACCTTCCAGATGGCGAGCGACTCCGGGGCGATCCTGGGCCCCGTGGTCGTGGGCCTGGTGGTGGACCGGCTGGGCTACAGGACGGGTTTCGCGGTCTCCGGCGTCCTCCTCCTGGCGGCGGTGGTGCCCTGGATCGTGGCCAGGGAGCCCCGGCAGGCGGCCGACAGGGTGGCCGCGGGGGAGTGACCTGCGCAAGCCGTGTCGCTCAACGGACCTCGCAGGCCGTAGCATGTAAGGCCTCATGGAGAACAACGACGAGGACCGTACCGCCACCGCCGGCGACGAGGTCGACACCGACGCCAGCACGCCCGAAACACCCGAAGCCGCGCCGGCCGGAGCCAGCGATGACGCCCCCCGCGACCAGGCTCCCGCCGAGGACGCCGCGGTCACCTTCGCGGACATGGGGCTCGCGCCCGCTGTCGCCAAGGCGGTGCAGGACATCGGATACGAGGTGCCCTCCGCGATCCAGGAGGCCACCATCCCGCTGGTCCTCGAGGGCCGAGACGTGGTGGGCCTGGCCCAGACGGGCACCGGCAAGACGGCGGCGTTCGCGCTGCCCATCCTGTCGCTGATCGACCCCTCGGTGAAGAGCCCCCAGGCACTGGTGCTGGCGCCGACCCGCGAACTGGCTCTGCAGGTCGCCGAGGCGTGTGTCACCTACTCCGCAGGCATGCCCCAAGTGAACGTCCTGCCCATCTACGGCGGCCAGGCGTACGGCATCCAGCTGTCCGGGCTCAGGAGGGGCGCCCAGATCATCGTCGGCACCCCCGGGCGGGTCATCGACCACCTCAAGAAGGGCACGCTCGACCTCTCCGGCCTGCGGCACCTCGTCCTCGACGAGGCGGACGAGATGCTGGCGATGGGCTTCCAGGAGGACGTCGAGCGGATCCTGTCGGACACGCCGGAGAGCACTCAGGTCGCATTGTTCTCCGCGACGATGCCGTCCGCGATCCGTCGGATCTCGCAGAAGTACCTCACCGATCCCGCCGAGGTGAAGGTCGCGTCCAAGACCTCCACCGCCCCGAACATCCAGCAGCGCTACGTCCTGGTCAACCACCGTGACAAGCTCGACGCGCTGACGCGGATCCTCGAGGTCGAGGACTTCGACGCGATGATCATGTTCGTCCGGACCAAGTCCGCCACCGAAGAGCTGGCGGAGCGGCTCCGGGCGCGCGGTTTCTCGGCCGCTCCCATCAACGGCGACATCCCCCAGAACCTGCGTGAGCGCACCATCGAGGCGCTCAAGGACGGCCGCACCGACATCCTCGTCGCGACCGACGTCGCCGCCCGTGGCCTCGACGTGCCGCGCATCAGCCACGTCGTCAACTACGACATCCCGCACGACACCGAGTCGTACATCCACCGCATCGGCCGCACTGGGCGCGCCGGCCGGAGCGGGCACGCGCTGCTGTTCGTCACCCCTCGTGAGCGTCGTCTGCTGTCGCAGATCGAGCGCGCGACCCGGCAGCCGCTCACGGAGATCCAGCTGCCCAGCGTCGATGACGTCAACGAGATGCGGATGGCCAAGTTCGCACAGTCCATCACCGAGAGCCTCGACGACCCCAACATCGCGCTGTTCCGCCGGCTCGTGGAGGAGTACGCCTCCGAGCACTCGGTGTCGATGGCGGACATCGCCGCCGCACTGGCGACCCAGTCCCGCAACTCGGACGAGTTCCTCATGCGTGAGCCGGAGCGTCCCCAGCGGCGTGATCGGCAGGACGACCGCGGGGGCGACCGACGCGACCGTCCCGCGCGGAACTTCTCCGATGGGCCGCGGCCGTCGCGTACGGGTAAGGACATGGCCCAGTACCGGATCGCCGTGGGCAAGCGGAACAACATCAAGCCCGGTTCCATCATGGGCGCGCTGGCCAACGAAGCAGGCCTCAGCGGCGGCGACATCGGGCGAATCTCGATCCGGTTCGACCACTCGATCGTGGAACTGCCCGCCGGCCTGCCGTCGGATCAGCTCGAGTCGATGAAGGGCATCCGCGTCGGCGGCGCCGAGATCGACATCCGACCCGACAGTGGCGCGCCCGCGGGGCGGCCCTCCTCGTTCCGGGACGACCGGGGCGGGAAGCCGCGCGGGGGCGGCCACCGGCGCGACGATCGTGGTGACCGCGGTGGCTACTCCGACCGTCGAGGCGAGCGGCACGGGGATCGCAGGGACGACAGGCGCGACAACCGGCGTGACGACCGGGGCGGTTTCCGCCGCGGAGACGACGACCGGCGCGGCGGCGGAGGGTTCCGGGGGCGTTCCGGGGGCGGGCAGGACCGCTACTGACGCGGATTCCCGCGGGAGGCCGGCGTGGACCGGGCCTCCCGCCTCACCGCCCCGCCGGGCACCGGCGGGCGG
>NZ_JAALDU010000230.1 GCF_014145015.1 Dietzia sp. E1
AACGCCTCGACCAGCACGGAGACGATCGCCGTGCCGAACACCACCAGCAGCGGCACGAGCGAGGAATAGGCGATGTCCGGGGTCATCGGGGCGCACCTTCCACGTGGGCGACGGTCGCCGCGACCGCCGGGTCGATCACGTCCAGCGCGGGCTGCGGGTAGAAGCCCAGCACGACCAGCGCCACAACCAAAGGCGCCAGCACGACGCGCTCGCGCACCGTCAGGTCGGGCGTGGTCTCGAGGCCGGTCGCGACGGGCCCGCCCATGACGCGCTGGTAGGTCCACAGGATGTAGACCGCGGCCAGGACGAACGTCGCCGTCGCCAGGACCGCCGCGACGGGATACACCTCGAACGTGCCGACGAACACCAGGAACTCGCTGATGAACGGCGCGAGCCCCGGCAACGAGAGCGTCGCGAGCCCGGCCACGAGGAACACCCCGGCCAGCACGGGGGCGACCTGTTGGACGCCGCCGTAGTAGCCGATCTCGCGGATCCGGTGCCGACGCACGAGGAACCCGGCCACGAGGAACAGGGCGGCCGTGGCGAGGCCGTGGTTGACCATGTACAGCGTGGCGCCTGCGGCGGACTGGGTCGTCGCGGCGAACACGCCCAGCACGATGAACCCGAAGTGCGAGATCGACGCGTACGCGATGAGGCGCAGCAGGTCGGTCTGCGCGATCGCCATGAGCCCGCCGTAGATGATGCTGATCACCGCGAGCGTCACCATCACGGGCGTGGCGGTGTCGGCGGCGCCGGGGAACAGCGGCAGGCTGTACCGCAGCATCGCGAAGGTGCCGACCTTGTCGACCACCGCCATCATGAGCACGGCGGCGGCGGGCGTCGCGGCGACGGCGGCGCCGGGCAGCCACGTGTGGAACGGCCACAGCGGCGCCTTGATCGCGAACGCGAGCGTGAACCCGGCGAACAGCAGCAGCGCCGCGCCGCTCGGGATCTGCAGGCGGCCGTCGGCGACGGCGTCGGTGATGAGGCGGTGGTCGAACGTGCCGCGGCCGTCGGGGCCTAGTCCGGCCCGGTCTGTGTAGATGTAGAGGGTGATCACCGCGGCGAGCATGACCAGCCCGCCGGCCAGGTTGTAGAGGAGAAACCGCACGGCCGCGCGGGCCCGGTCGGTGTCGCCGGAGCCTGCGCTGCCCGAGTCCGCGCCGCCGAATCCGCCGATGAGGAAGTACAGCGGCACGAGCATGGCCTCGAACGCGACGTAGAACAGCAGTACGTCGAGGCTCGTGAACGCGACCAGCGCGAGTCCCTGCGTCGCGAGCAGCAGCGCGGGGTACGCCTGCCCGCGGCGGCCGGGTGCCGCGCTCGCCGCGTCCGCCCCGTCCAGCCCGTCCGGCCCCT
>NZ_JAALDU010000231.1 GCF_014145015.1 Dietzia sp. E1
GGCGATGGGCGCGGCGACGGTGGCGGGGAGCTCGGTGGCGAGCGCGGCGGGCTCGACGGCGGCCGGCCCCGGGGCTGCAGCGGGCTCGACGGCTGCGTCACCTACCGACGCCGACGTCCGCCGCTCCTTCGTCCGCGCGTGGGTGACATAGAGTGCGAGCCCCACGAACAGCAGCCCGCCGACGAGATTGCCTGCGACGGTCGGGATCTCGTTCCACACGAGGTAGTCGCCGAGCGAGAAGTCACCGCCCAGCATGAGGCCGCTCGGGAACAGGAACATGTTGACCACGGAGTGCTCGAAGCCCATGTAGAAGAACAGCATCACGGGCATCCACATGGTCAGCGCCTTGCCGCTCGCGCTGGTGGACATCATCGCGGCGACCACGCCGGTCGAGACCATCCAGTTGCACAGCACGCCGCGGAAGAACAGCGTGGCCATCCCGGCGGCGCCGTGCTCGGCGTATCCGAGGGTCCGCGCCTCGCCGATCTCGCCGAGACGCTGGCCGACCTCGTCGGGGGCGACGTTGAAGCCGTAGGTGACGATGAACGCCATGAGGAACGCGACGGTCAGCGCGCCGGCGAAGTTCCCGATGAAGACCAGCCCCCAGTTGCGCAGCAGCCCGCCGAAGGTGACTCCGCGGCGCTTGTCGAGAAGCGCCAGCGGCACGAGCGTGAACACGCCGGTGAGCAGGTCGAAGCCCAGCAGGTAGAGGAGGATGAAGCCCACGGGGAAGAGCACGGCGCCGAGTAGCGCGCTGCCGGTCTGGACGGTGACGGTGACGGCGAAGGCCGCCGCGAGCGCCAGGATCGCCCCTGCCATGAATCCGCGGATGAGCGTGTCGCGGGTGGACAGGTGGACCTTCTTGGCGCCGGCGTCGATCATCGCGCGGGTGAAGTCCGGTGGTTGGACGTAGGACACGGGTGCCTCCAGCTGTGCTGCGGTGGGTCGTCGTACCGTGTCGAGTCTGGGCGGGCAGTGTGTCCGGACCGTGTCCCTGTTGTGTGGATCGGTAACTCTTTGCTCACCGCCACGCGGGCCGCTGGTGAAGGCCGGTTCCGGACTTGCCCCGTGTCGCGCCTCTTCAGTCCCGCGCCGCGCCTCCGCCGGTGTAGTCGCGGCCCAGAGTGCGTCCCCGGTACGGCGCGGAGGCGTCGTCCATGGGCGCGGGTTCCTCGACCCGCGGGCGGCCGAGTACTGCCGGGGCGACCTTGACGGGTTCGCCGATGATGGCGGTGGTGTTGGTGGCATTGGTCAGGTAGCTCGCGGGCGTGTGACCGCGCCTGTCACTGTTCTGGCCCGCGTTGGCCGCGC
>NZ_JAALDU010000232.1 GCF_014145015.1 Dietzia sp. E1
GGCCGGGCTCAAGCACGGTCTCGCCGAGCGCGACCTGCCCCACCCGGTGTCGTTCTTCCACGGCGTCCGCGTCGACGACGACGGCACGCTCGTCTCCACCGGGAACGCCGGCCCGGGCGCGGCGGTCGATCTCGTCGTCCACCTGCCGGTCGTGGTGGCCGTCGCGGTGGCCGACCACCCGCTCGACCCGTCACCGGACTACCACGCCGGGACGCTGGAACTCCTGGCCTGGAGCGCCCCGGAGGACCTCGACGCTCTGGTCGCCGACACCTTCCCCGGCGTCGAGCAGGACCAGGAGTACCGGCGCGCCCTGGCCAACTCCGAGGCCGCCCACCGCGCCGCCACTCTCGCCCCGACCTCCTGAGGAGAACCGCTATGACACAGACAGTGACCGCCGACCGGATCGTGCCCGCCGACGCGACCGTGATCTCGGACGAGACCGTGCCTGCCCGGGCGGCCTGGTCCCGCGTCCTGCGCGCGGGCCAGACGCTGACCGTCGTCGACCTCAAGGGCAACCAGGCCGTCGACACCCTCTTCTACGACGCGCACGACACCACCCGCCGCTACAGCGCCCCGGCGACCGTCGCGGCCCAGGGCTCGATCTTCCTCACCGCCGGCAGCGTCCTGCGCGACGACGCCGGCGAGCCGCTGGTGACGATCACGGCCGACGAGGTGGGCAACCACGACACCCTCGGCGGCGCCTGCTCGCAGGAGTCCAACACCCTGCGCTACGGCCACCACACCCGCCACCAGCACGCCTGCGTGGAGAACTTCCTGCGCGAGGGCGCCCGGCACGGTCTCGGCAAGCGGGACCTGGTCCCCAACGTCAACTTCTTCATGAACGTGCCCGTCGACGCCGACGGGACGCTCGGGATCGTCGACGGCCGGTCGGCGCCCGGCAAGAGCCTGGCGCTGCGCGCCGGCCGCGACGTGATCGTGCTGGTCTCCAACTGCCCGCAGATCAACAACCCGTGCAACGGCTTCGACCCGACGCCCGTCCGGATGATCGTCACCGCCTGATCCGCCACCCGTCACCACAGGAGCACCCGCCATGACCCGCCTCGAGATCCTCGCCCCCGGTCTTATCACCACCGTCCAGGACTGGCCCGGCCGCGTCGGGTACTGGGGGGTGGGCGTCCCGCCCTCCGGAGCGATGGATGACCAGTCGCTGCGGCTGGCGAACATCGCCGTGGGAAATCCCGAGGGCGCCGCCGGCCTGGAGTGCACCCGCGGCGGCCTCCGGCTCCGGGCGGACGCCCCGGTCACGGTGTGCGTGGGCGGCGCACACGTGCGGCCCACCGTGGCCGCGCGGCCGGT
>NZ_JAALDU010000233.1 GCF_014145015.1 Dietzia sp. E1
TCGAGGTCGGTGCGGTCGGCGGCCGTCCACCGGGGATCCGGGACGAGGGCGTCGCCGGAGCCGGACAGGAAGAACAGGTCGCGCTGGGCGTAGGTGGAGAAGAACTCGGCCTTCTCGATCACCACGCCCGGCGGCAGTTCGTCGATCCGCCACTGTCCGTCGGTGCGGGTGAGCCCGATGGTGACCTCCAGCTGGCCGACGTCCTCGCGGAAGATGCCGCCGGGGTCGAGGGAGCCGACCTTCTCCGCGCGCAGCGTGTACTCGGCGCGGTCGGCCGAACGACCGCCCTCGGCGCTGAGGTCGGCGCGCAGCACGATGATGGTCTCGGCCAGGTCGTCCCAGGTCTCCGCGGCCTCCGGGGTGAGGAACTGGCGCGCGGCCGCGTGCCGCTGGTCGGCGATGGCCGCCGCCTTGAGAAAGTCCCGGACCAGGAGGTCCGGTTCCTGGTCCGGCACCGGTGTGGGGACCGCCGGCTCGTCGCCCTCCGGCGCGAACGTGTCTATGACCTGGGGCGACGACGACGAGGGCAGCGTGGCGCAACCGGTGGCGACCAGCCCGGTGGCGCAGGCCAGCGTCACGGCGACCGTCAGGAGCCGGGGCCGGGTCACGGTGTGTCCTCCCCCGTTCCGGGGACCCGCTCGAGTGGGGTCGGCGAGCCGGTGGTCACGAGGCGCGCCTCGTCCTCGGGGGTGAGGGGCAGCGGGCTCGAGGTGAGCGTGCCGCCGCGGCGGCGCGGGATGGTGAGCCGGAAGCACGATCCCTCACCCGGGCTCCCCCAGCAGTCCAGGCGGCCGCCGTGCAGTTTGGCGTCCTCGAGGGCGATCGCCAGTCCGAGGCCGGTGCCGCCGGAGCGGCGCACCCGGGAGGGGTCGGCGCGCCAGAACCGGTTGAACACGCGTGTCTCCTCGCCGGGTTTGAGCCCGACGCCGTGGTCGCGGACCGAGACGGCGAGGGCGGCGTCGGAGCCGCGGAGGGTGACGCGCACGGGCTTGGACTCGCAGTGGTCCAGCGCGTTGGCCACGAGGTTGCGCAGGATCCGCTCGACGCGCCTGGAGTCGACCTCGGCCATGACCGGTTCGTCGGGCATGTCGACCTCGACCTCGACGCCGGCGGCCTCGGCGATGTGGGCGACGGTGCCCACGGCGTCGCGGACGGCGTTGCGCACGTCCAGCTCGGCCGTCGACAGCTCGGCCATGCCGGCGTCGTGGCGCGAGACCTCGAGCAGGTCGGTGAGCAGGCTCTCGAAGCGGTCGAGTTCGGACTCGAGCAGTTCCACGGCGCGCTTGGTGGGGGCGTCGAGGTCCTCGGCCGAGTCCGAGATGATGTCGGCGGCCATCCGCACCGTGGTGAGCGGGGTGCGCAGTTCGTGCGAGACGTCGGAGGTGAACCGCTTCTGGAGATCGCCGAACTCCTCGAGCTGGGTGATCTGGTCGGACAGGCTCTGGGCCATGTCGTTGAAGGCCATCGCCAGCCGGGCCACGTCGTCCTCGCCGCGGATGACCATGCGTTCCTTGAGGTGGCCGTTGGCGAAGCGTTGGGCGATCGAGGCCGCCTGCCGGACGGGCAGCACCACCTGCCGGGCGACGATCCACGCGATCGCCGCGGACAGCACGATGATCGCCAGGCCGGCGGTGGCGACGATCCCCCGCATGATGCCGAGGGTCTGTTCCTCGGCGATGAGCGGGTACACGAGGTAGAGCTCGAGCCCGGGGATGGACGAGTCGGTCGGGGTGCCCAGCATGAGCGCCTTGGCCTGCTCGCCGCGGAAGTCGACGGTGACGTACTGGTAGGCGATGCGCCCCCGCTGGACGAGGGACTGCAGTTCGGGCGGCACCTCCGCCTCGGCGGGACTGACCACCTGACCGCGGCCCGTCTGGTCGGGGACGACGAGGATGGGGTCGAACGTCCCGGCGTGGACGGAGTCTCCACCGGACGCGACGCCGCGGTCGCTGATGGCGCTGCGCGCCTGGTCGAGCCGCGACTGTTCGCTGGTGCCCTCGTCGGTCGCGGCGATCTGCGCCTCGACCGTGAGGCGGAGTCGGCCGGCCTGCTCCATGGCGGCGTCGAGTTTGGTCGACAGCAGCTGGGCGGCCATCTGGCTCTGCAGCATGAACGCGATAGTGAGGATCACGCCCATCGACAGTGCGAGGGTCGACGTGACGACCCGCAGCTGCAGGGAGCGTCGCCACATGCGCGCGATCCGCATGCCCAACGCGGCGGGGTCCAGAGAGGACAGCCGTTCGCGCAGGGTCGGGTTCGCGTCGCCGGCGTCCCGGGTGTCGCGCTCGTCCCCGGTGGACGCCGCCGCGTCGTCGGGACGAGCGGTCGTCACGAGACCGGGCCCGCCTTGTAGCCGACGCCACGGACGGTGAGGACGACCTCGGGGTTCTCCGGGTCCTTCTCGATCTTCGCGCGCAGGCGCTGGACGTGGACGTTGACCAGGCGGGTGTCGGCCGAGTGGCGGTAGCCCCAGACGTGCTCGAGGAGGACCTCACGGGTGAACACCTGACGGGGCTTGCGGGCCAGCTCCACGAGGAGATCGAACTCGAGCGGGGTCAGCGGGATCGGCGTGCCGTCGCGGGTGACCGTGTGCGCGGGCACGTCGATGGTGACGTCGCCGATGTGCAGGATCTCGCTCGGCTCGTCCTCGCCCCGGCGCAGGCGCGCGCGGATGCGGGCGACGAGCTCCTTGGGCTTGAACGGCTTCATGATGTAGTCGTCCGCACCGGACTCGAGGCCCAGGACCACGTCGACGGTGTCGGTCTTGGCGGTGAGCATGACGATCGGCACCCGCGACTCGGCGCGGATCTCCCGACATACGTCGATCCCGCTCTTGCCGGGCAGCATGAGATCCAGCAGGACCAGGTCTGGCTGGACGGCCCGGAAGGTCTCGATGGCCTGTACACCGTCGCCGACGATCTCGGTCTCGAACCCCTCGCCCCGCAGGACGATGGTGAGCATCTCTGCCAGCGCGGCGTCGTCGTCGACGACGAGGATCTTGGGGGTCATGGTCACCACTTGTGTCGGCGTGTCGGGTCGGCATCGTCAGTCGCACGACCGCCGGTACGCACCGGGGGTCGTGTTCCTGCCGCTTCAGACATTACCCGGCCACCCCACGCGATCGCGGGTGCGGCGCGGGGCCCGGGGTGGGGTCGACGACGAGGTCGGCCAACTCCGGCACCGCGGGGTCGGTCCCGAGCACGCGCCAGGGCGAGCTCCACGCGGCCGCGGCGAGTCGGCGGTAGACCTCCCCGGTCGCCGCCTGGAGGTCCGCGTCGCG
>NZ_JAALDU010000234.1 GCF_014145015.1 Dietzia sp. E1
AGTCGCGGGCGATCTCGGACAGCCGGTCGGCGCGCTCCGGGGTGCGGTTGGTGATCTCGATGCTGGAGATCCCGCCGCGGCCGAGGTGCGCGACGGCCAGGCCGCCCATGGCACCGGCGCCGAGCACGACGGCCTGCCGACCGTCGAGGCGGCGCGAGGCCGGGGCGTCGGGGGCGTCGGCGTCGGCACTCGCGTTGAGGATCTCCGCGGCCCGGTCAAGCGCCACGGAGACGACGGACGCGCCGGCGGAGTCGATGCCGGTCTCCGTGTGGACGCGCTTGCCCACGTGCAGGGCCTGCTGGGCGAGGCGGTGCAGGGTGGTGCCGGCCGCGCCGATCTCGGAGGCGGACTGGTACGCGGTGCGGATCTGGCCGATGATCTGCTGCTCGCCCACCACCATCGAGTCCAGGCCCGAGGCCACGGAGAACAGGTGCTCGGCGGCGGACTCGGAGTACCGGATGTACAGGTGCCGGCTGAGCTCGTCGACGGACAGGCCCGAGTGGCGCGACAGGAGGTTGACGACGTCGTCGAGCGCCGGGTGGAACGCGTCCACGGCCGAGTACACCTCGACGCGGTTGCAGGTGGTGACGATCATCGCCTCGTCGACGTTCTCGCCGGCGATGAGTTCTTCGGTGAGCGCGTCGCGGTCGACCTCGGACACGGCCACGGCCTCGAGCAGCGCCACCGGCGCACTGTGGTGGGACACACCCACCAGGAGGATGCTCACAACCGACCCCCGGACGTCAGGGCCTGACGGGCCCATGCCAGAATGGATGCCAGCTCGTCAACTCGGGGAGAAACCACTCGGGAGAAGAACGCAGGCCCGCCGGACGAACTCGCGGAACGCTGGTCCACAGTCGGTCGTCTCCTGTCGGTGTTCACGGCTGTGCACAGGGCACTCCCGGATCGGGAACACTCTGCCGGGACGGCCGTGGCCCTCAAGCCTGCGTACGACCCGTAACGGGATCCACCGTAACCCGCATGACACCCCGGGACAAAACCGTCACCGCACAGGATGCTATGTCCGTGCAGCGCCTCACACCGCCCGTGAACAGCGCGGACCGGAGGCCGTGCGCCCGGGTACGGTGACCGCGTGCCCCCGCGTCGCAGGTCCTCCGCCACGATGTCCGCCGCCACCCGCGCCCGGTACGCGAAGCGTCGGCAGCGGCGCCTCGCCCGGGTCGACAACGACCTCACCGACCAGCAGTGGGCCGCGATCCTCGACGCGTGGGGCGGCTGCGCCTACTGCCACGCCGTCGGACCGGCCCTGCAGCGGGACTGCGTCATGCCGATCTCCCGCGGCGGGCGCTACACGCTGGAGAACGTGGTCCCGGCCTGCGCATCCTGCAACGCGAGTAAGCGCGGGCAGCGAGGTCACCGGGGCTGCGGCGCAAGAAGCTCGACGAGGGCGCGTTCCTACTCCGGCACGCGACCATCCTGCGGGCCCTCCGCACCGACGACTGAGCCCCGGCGGGGCCCGTCACCTGTCGCCCACCGTGCCCGTCCGGCTCTAGTCCCATCCCGCGAACGGGTCGGGCCCGGCGAGCGTGGCGAGCAGCTCGTCGTCGTCGACCTCCCAACACGAATGCTCCGCACCGTCGACCAACACGACCGGCAGGCGGTCCCCGTACTCGGCGGCGAGGTCGGGATCGGCGGCGCGGTCCACGTCGGTGACCTCCAGGCGCGCGCCGGCACCCTCGCACAGGGGCAGTAGCTGGCCGTGGACGCGGACGCAGCTGCCGCAGCCCTCGCGGGTCAACAGGGTCACCGTGTGCACCATGCCTCGATAGTGCACCACCCCTCCCGGGCTCCCCTAGGATGGGGTCGCAGCCCCCGAGGAGGTCCCGCCCGGTGAACGACTCCCACCCGGAGAACGACCACGCCAGCGACGAGCACGCCGACTCCCCGCGCCGCCGGCGACTGCCCGGTCGTGCCGACGTGATCTCGGCGTTGGGAAGGCTCGTGTGGAGGCGCCGCGACGCGCGGGGCCAGCGGGTCGCAGGCGAGGCCTCCGCCGAGCACGCCGTCAAGCTCGAGCCGGGTGCCGAGCCCGGTCCCCCGCTGGCCGGCGCCGACGGTGCCGCT
>NZ_JAALDU010000235.1 GCF_014145015.1 Dietzia sp. E1
GGGGCGGACACCCTGATTGTTCAGCAGTCTCCTAGGTGATGAGCGCCGTCGCCATGACCATGGGCAGCGAGACCACCGAGGCGATCGAGGTGACGACCGTGAGGGTCTTGAAGGCGCCCTGGGTCGACAGCCCCAGCAGCGATTTGAACATCCAGAAGAAGTTGCTGTTGACCTGGAGCGCGAACATCGCGCCGGACGCGATGGCGAGGCCGATGACGATCGGCGACAT
The DNA here is from genome assembly GCF_014145015.1 of Dietzia sp. E1. GTDB lineage: Bacteria > Actinomycetota > Actinomycetes > Mycobacteriales > Mycobacteriaceae > Dietzia > Dietzia cinnamea_A. The sequence goes on from NZ_JAALDU010000235.1 coordinate 230, forward strand.
CTCGACCGACCCGAGCACCGGCCCGATGATCCCGGCTGCCGTGATGGCCGCTACCGAGACCGACCCGATCGCCAGGTGCAGCACCGCGGCGACGAACCAGGCGAGCAGGATGCTGAGGATGACCGGTGCCCCGGCGTCGGCCGTGAAGAGATCGGCCAGGACCGTGTCGAGTCCGGTCTCCCCGATGACCGCACCGAGGGATCCGCCGATGCCGGTGATGAGCAGGATCTGGCCGGTGGTGTGGAAGCCCTCGTTCATCGCCCGGCCGGTTCCGTCTGCGCCGAGGGTGCGCCGGCAGAGCAGGTAGGCACCGAGCAGGCCGACGAAGAGCGCGAGGTTGGGGTCACCGAGGAAGGCTATGAAGTCAGTCGAGAATCCGAGCAGCTCGGCGAAGGCACCGAACGCGATCATCACCAACGGCACGAGGATGGGCAGTAGGCACACGAACAGCGGGGGCGTGGCGGTGTCCTCCGTGACCAACTCCGTGCTCTCCAGCTCGGCCATCGCCTCGCCGACCCGCTCGTCCGAGGCCGGCTTCCAGTACTTCCCGCGCAGGAGCAGCCGGAAGAGGAGGGTCGTGACGAGCGCTGTCAGTGGCCCGAGCACGAGCCCGTAGACCAGCCACGACCCGAGGGGAATGTCCAGTAGACCCGCGATGGAGACCGCGGCCAACCCGGGGATCACGAAGACGAACCCGGCGAAGATGCCGGTCCCGAGCGCACCGGCCATGAGCGGCAGCCCGGTCCGACCGATGTAGGGCCCGCTGGAGCGCGCCACCGGCGCGGCCAACACCACCTGCACGTCCACGTAGATCGAGGGGAACACGGTCGCCATCGCCGCCGTCAGGGCGTACGGGAGCCGACCAGGGCCGACGCCGGTGACCAGCAGCGCCACCATCTTCCGAAAGGCCCCCATGGCGTGGAGCAGGGCCCCGATGAGCACGCCGAAACCGATCAGCAGACCGACCTCGGCCATGATCTCGCCGAAACCGGTGGCGATCGCGGCGATGGTCGCAACGAAGCCGACGCCCGTGGCGAGGCCGAGATAGAGAGAGCCGAGGATCAGCGAGATCACCGGGTCGACTTTCGCCTTGATGATGAGGCCGACGACGAGGACGATC
>NZ_JAALDU010000236.1 GCF_014145015.1 Dietzia sp. E1
CGGCGGCGACCGGGGCGGCGTCGGCGGCGACCGGGGGCGAGGTCGCCGGGCCACCGGGCAGGTCAGCGCCGGCGGGCCACCATGTTCATCGCGGTCGCGGTGAGGACCGGGTCGCCGTCCTGATTGATCAGGGTCACGTCGGTCGTCAGCACCCCGCGGTCCGGCTTGGTGCGCGACGGGCGGACACCCGTGGTCTCGCACACCAGGGTCAGCCGGTCGCCGGGGCGCAGGGGCCGCACCCACCGCAGCTCGTCGATCCCGGGCGAGGCGAGGCTCGCCACGCTGGTGAGGTAGTTGTCCGCGAAAAGGCGCATCATGAGCGCGGCGGTCTGCCAGCCGCTCGCGATGAGGCCGCCGAACGGGCCGGCGGCCGCGGCGTCCGGGTCGGTGTGGATGCTCTGCGGGTCGTAGCGCCGGGCGAACTCCATGATCTCCCCGGCGTCGACCGACTCCTCGCCGAAGCGGTACCGGTGACCCTCGGTGTAGTCCTCGAGGTACCGGTCGTCGATCGGGGTGGTGAACTGGTCGAACTTCTCGTCCGTCATGCTGCCTCCCACTGCTGTGTGTACGCTCCCCAGTTAATCACCACTCACCGACTGGAGGACGGGGATGGCGTACTTCGAGAGGCTCGGACCGGGGAGCTTCCGGCCCACCGATCATGTGAGCGGCGCCTGGGACGAGTCCACGCAGCACATCGGTCCCGCGCTGGGACTGCTCGTCCATGCCGTGGAGCTCGACCTGGCCGGACGGCGCGACGATCCGATGGTCCTCTCGCGCCTGACGTACGAGCTGCTGGGCGTGGTGCCCATGGACGCGGTGGACGTCGAGGTGGAGGTGATCCGACCCGGGCGCACGATCGAACTGGTGGAGGCGACCTATTCCCACGGCGACCGGGCGGGCATCCGGCTCCGCGCGTGGTTGCAGCAACCGCGCGACACCGGGGCGATCGCCGGAGACGCCTTCGACCCGCTGCCGCCTCCGCAGGAGATGGAGCCGTGGGATCCCACCTCCGTGTGGGGCGGCGGGTACCTCGCCTCCGCCCGGGTGCGGCGGGACTCGAGGGGGCCGGGCCGGGCCCGGTACTGGGTGCGCACCGACGTCCCTCTGCTCGCGGGGGAGGCGGTCAGCCCGCTCGCGCGGATGACGGCCCTCGTCGACATCGCCAACGGGATGGCGATCCGCGCGGACCCGGCCGTCGTCACCTTCCCCAACATCGACCTCACCGCCCACCTCGTGCGCTCACCCGCGGGGCAGTGGCTGGGTTTCGACACCCGCGTCACCTTCGGACCCGGCGGCCTGGGGCTGACCGCGAGCGTGATCCACGACGAGGACGGACCGGTCGGCACCGTGTCCCAGTCGCTGACCGTACGGCCGTAGAGGGCCGGCGCGCGACGAGGCCCGGGCGCGGCTCTACAACAATCGCAGGTAGCAGCGCATCCCCGATCCGCTGTCCGGATCGCGGTCGGTGAACCCGTGGCGTTCGTAGAAGCGCCGCGCGCCCAGGTCATCGGCGTCGACGTTGATCAGCATCTCCTCGCACCGCCTGGCGACCACCTCGGACAGCACGCGGCTGACGATCGCCGTCCCGACACCGCGCCCCCGGAGCTCCGGTCGGACGTAGAGCTCCTCGAGCTGCGCGAGAGGGTGGTCGGAGTAGGGGGTGGGGCGCAGGGTGACCAGGGCGAAGCCGACGTCGGTGGAAACGCCCGGGTTGCCGGGGCTCCCGGGGGAGGCGACGACGGCGAGGACGTCGTCGCGCGCGAGGAGGTCCCCGAATCGCCGGGCGGCGTCGTCGGCGGTGGGCGTCGCGGACTCGAACTCCGTGTTGAACTCGTACAGCATCCGACCGAGCGACCCCGCGTCCGTCGGCGAGGCCAGGCGTATACCCGGGTCGGCGATGGCCGAGGCGGTCCGCGGCGGCGCCCCGGCGGGGAGCGGGCCCTCGAAGGCGGCCCGGAGGCGCGCCAGGTCCTCGGCCACCATCGCGGCGTCCCGCTCGAACTCGTCGTCGTCGACCCCGCGCAGCGTGAAGACCACCTCCGCACCCTCGGGGTGCGGCACGACCCGCAGCGGGTTGTAGGTGACGGTCCCGTCGGGAAGCGCGACCTCGTGGTCCAGTACGCACAGCTCGTTGCGGGGTAGGAAGCGCACGCTCACGCGTCCCATCGGCGAATCCACGACGAGCGTGTCGCCACGGTCCCCGTCACGGCCCCCGTCACCGCCCTCGCCGCCGCCCTCGCCGCCGACCTCACTGTCGGGCTCGATCCGGCCCGACGCCAACCCGGCGGCCCAGGCGCCGAGGTTGGCGGGGTCGCGGGCGTAGGCGTACACCTGCTCGGGCGGGCGGCGGATGACCGTGGAGACGTGTCGCGTGCGCACGCCTCCCAGTATCCGCCGCGCCCGCCCGTCAGTCGACGGGTTCGGTGTCGTGACTTCCCTGGCCCGGGATGCTGGTGATCGTCGTCAGCAGGAAGACCGAGTCGGCGAGCGCGGTGACGGAGTGCCGGCGGTGGGTGAGCGTGTGCAGCTCGCCGGCGGCGATGTCGGTGGTGCCGTCCCCGGTCACGCGGACGGCGCCCTGGAGCAGGTAGAGGCTCGCGGCCGGGGGAGAGTTGTGCTCCTCGAGCTCGGTGCCCTCGGTCAGGGCGAGGAGCGCCTGACGCAGCGGGCCCTCGTGGACGAGGAGCTCGGCGTGGCGACCGTGCTTGGACTCCTTGGCCATATCGAGGATGCGGTCGGCGGTCTCGGTCACATGGTTCATGGTGGAACTCACTGCCTCTCGTGTCGCGGCCATCGGGGTCTCTTTTCACGAACACTACGTCAGGACGGCGACCACCGCGCAAAGCACGATCGTCGCCGCGACCACCGCGGTGGCCAGCGTCCGGGTGGCGCGGGC
>NZ_JAALDU010000237.1 GCF_014145015.1 Dietzia sp. E1
GCACCCCGCTGGCCACCATCGACTCCTACCTCGAGGCCATCGACGACGGCGTGCGCAGCTTCGACGAGACCACCAGACAGGTGCTGCGGGCGGCCACCAGACGTCTCGAACGCCTCGCCGCGGACATCGTCGCCGTCTCCGACGCAGAAGAACACCTCACCCGACTACACCCGACCACGACCACCACAGACGCCCTCATAGCCACTGCCGCCGAGGCAGCACGCGAACGCTACCTCGACAAAGGCGTGCACCTACATCTACGTGAGATCGACCCGGTCGCAGTCACCGTCGATGCCGACCGCATCGGACAGGCACTGGCCAACCTCCTCGACAACGCGCTGCGCCACACCCCACCCGGCGGGACCGTCACCCTCAGCAGCCACCGCCCGGACCCGGGAACCGTCACCATCACCGTCTCCGACACCGGAGACGGAATCGCCGCCGAGCACCTCGACCACCTCTTCGACCGCTTCTACCGCGCCGACCCCGCCCGAGGCCGAACCGCCGGCGGCAGCGGAATCGGCCTCGCGATCACCCGAGCACTCGTCGACGCACACGGAGGACGCATCCGCGTCACCAGTCACGGCCCGGGCCACGGCGCCCGTTTCAACGTCGACCTGCCCGCCGGATGACGCGCGCACAACACCGGAGGCTCAATCTGATGGGTCGCCCCGACCTGCACTCACACTGACAGTGAATCTCCCTTCCCAGTGCTACAGAATCAGCGGATAACGGCAGCGGATGTCTGGCCGCTGAAGTTGACCGGAGGACGCCCCCGGACGCCAAGTGGAAGGTCTGTGTATCAAGTTCGTGCATATTCGAGTCGGTAGCCGATCCCTGGAACGCAATTTCTCCCTCACAGCCATCCGTGGAAGCGGTACCAGCCTCCGTCGAGACCCTCGATCTCGTAACCCTGGAACATCGACGCCAGCGACTCGGGCGGTCCGTCTTGGCTGTAAACCCACCCGTGGGAATGCCACGCATACGAATCACGGGTAGTCGAAAAGTACACTTCCCCGTCGTGCAGCCTGATCCTGACGACTTCCTCCGAACCTATCCGCCTGGCTCCGCGATCGGTCTCGCTGTAGTCGGCGCTTACCGAACCGTCCCGGCGGATCTGCGCGGCCACCGCGTCGAACTCGGGCCGGGAATGGTCGAAGTCCGGAGTGCAGACGGGAGATAGTGCGATCGCTCCGATGATCACTACTGCCACCGGCCGCGCGAGCAAGTGTCTAGGCATCGGCCCGGTTCTTGCTGCCAATATCGCCTTGATAATCCAGGCGATGCCACTCAAGACCGCGGTCCCCGCACAGCTCAGCAGAATCAATGCCCGGTAGGCCGGTCCTATGTTCCCCAGGCCCGCCGTCCACCAGTCGGTGAGCACCCAGAGGTACGCAACAAGTGCGAGAACCGCGAGAACATCAATGGCCCGCCAGAAGACTCGGTGTCGATCGCGCAACGTCCCGTTCTTCTCCATATCCCGAGGTTACGGGCATCCACTACGGCGATTCGGAGTCGCCGATCTTACGCCGCACGTTGATTTAAGACGCGAAGCTCTGCTGCCGAGCGTTACGCCGTAGTTGCTGGAGCTCGTTACCGCCGTCGAGGGGAGGGCTGTTACGGCATCGACCAAACTTCAACCGACGCTCTGCGTATCGGGGCCCAGCGTATTCCTAAGTACCACCCGGCTCGTGGTGGCGGAGTGTGCACGCCGACGGCGACTCCAGCGTCCGTCTGGATTCGCCGGTCTCATCTGGTGAATCAATGATTCAACCGATGACCCTTTACGGGAACCCCTGCAGGTCAACGAGGTGCCACAGATCGTCATCTGACTGCCTCGACATCCGGTGTCCGCGTCGAGAAGCGCCAGCGGCAGCACCCGAAAGCAGTCGACTCCGCAGGCCGAAACCATGACCGGTGCCACCCACGAGAGGGGAGCTCAAGACCTCGCAGTTGATTCATCTGACGCAGTACGCAGACTTCAGCTTGTCATAATGTAGATTATCGGCACTTGGCGGACACGGCGGCCGGGTCAGAAGGGGTCGGCGACGTGCGACGTGACGTAGTCGCAGGTCTTGATTCTCCGGGCTCCGTGTCCCGCCGTTCTCGACCGGCGGCCTCGACGTGACCGCGCCCGCCCTCGACCGCCTCGGGCCTGTCGTCGGCGACACTGCTGACATCTCCGGTCCTTCCGACGTCGCCGAGCCCGCCGGCGCCACTGACCCGTCGGCTCCGGACCGCGTCGTCGTGCCACCCGGCTGCTGCGTCGCCGGCGCCGCCCGTCGCCCGGCCGGCG
>NZ_JAALDU010000238.1 GCF_014145015.1 Dietzia sp. E1
ACGCACGCGGCCGCCCGGTAGCGGCGGTGCCAGTCGGCCGTCTGCTCGGTCCCGCACCACAGCGCGAAGTCGGGGTGGCGCAGGACCCGGGTCGGTTCCCGCAGCAGCGGCCAGTGGTTGATCAGCACGGTCGGATGGGCGGGGTCGAGGCGCCCCAGCCGGGTCGTGGTGGCCACGAGACGCTCCCCGCACCACGCCACGGCGTCGCCGAACGGGCCCGGGTCGATGAGGAACTCGTCGGACGCGACCACCCGGCGCTCGCGCGCCCCGGCCAGGGCCTCCGCGCGCGGCTGCCCCGCCACCGGGGTCCAGCTGTAGTCGTAGAACAGGAACATCGGCACCACCCACGCCGGCCCGCCCGGGCCGGTCCACAGGGGGTACGGGTCCTCGGGGGTGTCCACGCCGATGGCCCGGCACGCCTCCACCAACCGGTCGTACTTCGTGGTGGAGGTCATGCCCTCGTCATCGCGCCCGATCCACAGCTCGTGGTTGCCGGGCACCCAGATCACGCGCTCGAACCGGGCCGCGAGGCGCTCCAGGGCGTCCACCACGTGGTCGGCCTTCTCCGCGACGTCTCCGGCCACGATCAGCCAGTCGCCCGGGTGGCCCGGGTGCAGCTCGTCCACCACGTCGGCGTTCCCGCGGTGCCCCACGTGCAGATCGGACACCGCCCGCAATGACGGTCCCGCCTGCGCGCGGGTACCCGCGGTCATCCGGCGGCCTCCGCGCCGGCTCCGGCGGCCTCCGGGGTGCGCGCGCCGAGGACGACCCACCGGTCACCGCGCACCCGCATCCCCACGGCGACGAGGCGCATCCCCACGAAGACCCCCATTCCCCACCAGATGCCGGTCAGGCCCCAGCCGAAGTGACGGGTGGCGAGCAGCACGGGAAGGAATCCGCACAGCGCGGCGATGACGGTGCTCGTGCGCAGAAACGCCGCGTCTCCGGCGCCCAGCAGCACGCCGTCGAGACCGAACACCACTGCCGCGGGCAGGACGACGATCGCCATCCCGATCAGCGCCACCACCAGCCGGTCCGCCACCCCGGCATCGCCGGCCAGCAGGAGCGCGAGGGGTTCACGGAAGAGCACCGTCAGCAGCGCGAGAGCGACCCCCAGACCGAGCGACCACACGACGACGGCCCGGGCCAACGCCCGGCCGTGTGCGGCCAGACCTGCGCCCAGGGCGGCGCCCACGAGCGATTGCGCGGCGATCGCCACGGAGTCAAGGACGAGCGAGTACAGCGACCACAACTGCTGTGCGAGATGGTGGGCGGCGAGCGAGTTGACGCCCGCCGCGGCGGCGGCCGTGGTGGCGACGGCGAAGGTGATCTGGAACGACGCTGTACGGATGACGAGGTCGACGCCCATCCGCAGCTGGCTCACGATGACGGCCCGCCGGGGACGCAGCGACCCCTTGTGCTCGAGGACCAACGCGGTGAGGAAGCCACCCGCCATGAGCAGCTGACCGGCCAGGTTGGACCAGGCGCTGCCGACCAGACCCATCTCCGGCGCGGGTCCCAGTCCGGGGACAAGCATCACGCACCCGACGGTCGACACGCCGATCCCCACGGCCACCAGTACGAGCGGAGTGCGTAGGCGCTGGACACCGCGCATCCATCCGTGGCCGGCCGAGGCGACGAGGATGCACGGGATACCCCACACCGCCACACGGAGCCACTCGGCCGCGCCCGCGGCCACCTCGGCATCCGCGGCGAGAGCGCGCGTGAGCGGGCCCATCAGCGCCGACACCGCGGCGACCACGAGCGCCCCGACGGCGAGGGCGATCCACGTCGCCTGCACGCCCTCGGCGACCGCGTCGGCCCGCCGACCGGCGCCGTGCAGCCGCGCCGACCGGGCGGTGGTCCCGTAGGACAGGAAGTTCATCTGGGTGCCCAGCACGAGCAACACGAGAGCGCCCACGCCGAGGGCCGCGAGCGCGTCCGCGCCCTGTCGACCCACGATGATGCCGTCGACCAACAGGTAGACGGGCTCGGCCGACAGCACCGGCAGCACGGGCAGCGCGATGGACCACAGGCGTCGGCCGATCGCCCCGACGCCGACCTCCGGCTCCGGCCCCGGCCGCGACGCCGACCGCGCAGCGGTGGACGTGGGGTCAGCCGAGGAGCTCACGGAGCCTCGCACTCACGGCGTCGAGGTCACCGCGCACGGTGCAGCCGGCCGCAGACGGGTGTCCGCCGCCGCCCAGCGCCGCGGCCACGCCCGAGACATCGATCGCCTCGCGGTCCGCGTCACCCCGGGAGCGCAGCGAGACGGCCCACTCCCCCGGCCGGTACTCCTTGAGCAGGACCGCCACCCGCGCCTCGCGGACGCCCCGCAGATGGGACACGAGCGACTCGACGTCGTCCTCGTCCGCTGCCGCGATCACCTCGTACGGGACCGCGAGCCAGACCGCGCCGCGTCCCCCCACGGCGTCAACGTCCAGACGGACGGTGGCGAGCAGCTCACCCAGGACCCGCAGCCAGGCGAAGGAGCGGGCGTCGAGGAGGTCGTACGCGAGCTCCTCCGATTCCGCCCCGGCCTCGAGCAGGCGCCGGGCGGTCTCGTGCGCGTCCGACCCGCCCCACCGGAAGGACCCGGTGTCGGTGACGAGACCGGCGTAGAGACTGGTGGCGATGTCGGCGTCGACGACGTAACCGCCGGCGTCGAGTACCTCCAGCACGAGCGAGGCGGTCGACGCGGCGGTGGGATCGAGATACATGTGCGATCCGAAGCCCGGGTTCGATCCGTGGTGGTCGACCACCAGCACCTCGGACGCGGTCTCGGCCAGCCGTTCCCAGGCCCCGGCCCGGTCGGGACTCGCGCAGTCCAGGGTCACCACCAGGCCGCCGTGGGCCGGCACCCGGGACAGCGGGACCACCCGGTCGGTGCCCGGGATGGCGCGCAGCGCGTCCGGAACCACGCCGGGGTCGAACGAATGGTGGACGGTCACGCCGACCGCGCGCAGGGCCCGCGCGAGACCGCACGAACTGCCGAGGGCGTCGGCGTCCGGGCGGACATGACACAGCACGGTCACCTCACGATGCCGCGCCAACACGTCCGCCGCCCCCGCGGCGTCCACCGCCGTGGTCACCGGTCGTCGTCCTCCGGTCGGTCCTCCTCCGGCTTCCGATAGGGGTCCTCGTCACCGGCCGGACGCGCGTTCTCGGCCGCGCGGCGGACCTGCTCGTCGCTGGCCCGCGCCCTGGCGAGGAGTTCCTCCATATGCCGCGCGGCGTCGGGCACGGAGTCGAGCACGAACGTGAGCTCCGGGGTGAACTTGACCCCGGTCTGCCTGCCGACCATGGTGCGCAGACGCCCGCGGGCGGCGGTCAACGCCGCCTCCGCGGCCTCGAGATCCGGCTCCTCGTCGAGGGTCTCGCCCCGCACCGTGTAGTACAGGGTGGCGACCCGCAGGTCCGCGGTGATGCGCGAGTCGGTGATGGTGACGAACTCGAGCCGCGGATCCTTGATCTCGTGCTCGATGGCCGTCGCGACGATCTCACCGATCCGCTTGCCTAGCCGTCCCGCGCGTCCCTTGCCGGTCATGGCGATCCTCCTTGACATGGTGCGACCGCTAGGCGGTCACGGGTTGACGAGCGCACCGCGGGGGCAGGTCCGTACGATACGGAACCCGCCCCCACGGTGTGCTCTGCGACGTCAGTCGCGCGGCTTCTCGACGAGCTCGTACGTCTCGATCACGTCGCCGATCTTGATGTCGGAGTACGTCACCGTCAGACCGCACTCGAAGCCCTCGCGGACCTCGGTCACGTCGTCCTTCTCGCGGCGCAGCGAGGAGACGGTCATCTCCTCCGCGACCACGTTGCCGTCGCGGATGAGCCGCGCCTTGGCGTTACGCCGCATGATGCCGTCGAGCACCATACAGCCGGCGATGTTGCCCACCTTGGAGGAGCGGAAGATCTGGCGGATCTCCGCCTGACCGAGCTGCTTCTCCTCGTAGATCGGCTTGAGCATGCCCTTGAGCGCGCTCTCGATCTCGTCGATCGCCTGGTAGATGATCGAGTAGTACCGGATGTCCACGCCCTCACGGTTGGCCATCTCGGTGGCCTTACCCTCCGCGCGGACGTTGAACCCGATGATCACCGCGTCGGACGCCGCCGCCAGGTTGACGTTCGTCTCGGTGACGGCACCGACACCGCGGTCGATGACGCGCAGCTGCACCTCGTCGTCGATCTCGATACCCATGAGGGCCTCTTCGAGGGCCTCGACCGTACCGGAGTTGTCGCCCTTGATGATGAGGTTGAGCTGGCTCGTCTCCTTGAGGTGCGAATCCAGGTCCTCCAGGCTGATCCGGCGACGGCTGCGCGCGGCCATCGCGTTGCGCTTACGCGCATTGCGTCGGTCGGCGATCTGTCTGGCCGTGCGGTCCTCGTCGACCACCATCAGGGTGTCGCCGGCGCCACACACACTGGTCAGACCGATGACCTGGACCGGACGCGACGGGGTCGCCTCCTCGACGTCCTGGCCGTGCTCGTCGACCATGCGGCGCACACGACCGTATGCGTCGCCGGCGACGATCGAGTCGCCGACCCGCAGCGTGCCGCGCTGGATGAGCACGGTGGCCACGGGGCCACGACCGCGGTCGAGGTGCGCCTCGATCGCGACGCCCTGGGCGTCCATGTCCGGGTTGGCCCGCAGGTCCAGAGCGGCGTCCGCGGTGAGGACGACGGCCTCGAGCAGCGAATCGATGTTCAGGTTCTGCTTGGCGGAGATGTCGACGAACATGGTGTCGCCGCCGTACTCCTCCGGCACGAGGCCGTACTCGGTCATCTGGCCACGGATCTTGTCGGGCTGCGCGCCCTCCTTGTCGATCTTGTTGACCGCCACGACGATCGGCACGTCGGCCGCCTGCGCGTGGTTGATCGCCTCGACCGTCTGCGGCATCACGCCGTCGTCCGCCGCCACCACGATGATCGCGATGTCGGTCGACTTGGCGCCGCGGGCACGCATGGCGGTGAACGCCTCGTGACCCGGGGTGTCGATGAAGGTGATCGTGCGCTCGACGTCGTCGACCGGCACGGTGACCTGGTAGGCACCGATGTGCTGGGTGATGCCGCCGGCTTCACCCTCGCCGACCTTGGCGGACCGGATGCTGTCGAGCAGCCGGGTCTTGCCGTGGTCGACGTGGCCCATGACGGTGACGACCGCGGGACGACGCTCGAGATCCTCTTCGCCGCCCTCGTCCTCGCCGAAGGACAGGTCAAAGGACTCGAGCAGCTCGCGGTCCTCGTCCTCGGGGCTGACGATCTGGACCTTGTACCCCATCTCCTCACCGAGGAGCTGGAGGGTCTCCGGAGTGACCGACTGCGTGGCGGTGACCATCTCGCCCAGGTTAAACAGCGCCTGGACCAGCTGCGACGGGTTGACGTCGATCTTGTCCGCGAAGTCGCTCAGCGAGGCGCCCTGAGCCAGCCGCAGGACCTGCCCACGACCGTCGGGGAGCCGGACGCCGCCGACCTCCGGTGCCCGCATCGAATCGTATTCCTGACGCTTCTGCCGCTTCGACTTGCGACCCCTGCGCGGGGCACCGCCGGGACGTCCGAACGCGCCCGCGGCACCGCCGCGACCGCGACCGCCGCCACCGGGCCGACCG
>NZ_JAALDU010000239.1 GCF_014145015.1 Dietzia sp. E1
GGGACGTCGGCCAGCGCCGGGGTCAGCCACACGTCGACCCCGGCGCTGTCCATGGCGCGCTCGACGTCCGCGCGGAGCGCCCGGACGCCGCGGTTCCAGCGGGTGTCACCGTCGCCGGCGCCGCCGCGTCGGAACACGGTTCGGCCGAGCAGGGCGTGGTGGCGGGTGCGACGCTCCATCGCCGAGAGGGGGAGGTTCTCCTCCTCGGCGGCGCGCGCCACGGCGGAGGTCCACCGCGCCAGGTAGAGGACCGGGTCGCGCGGGGACGGCAGGGAGGTGTCGACGACGACGAGGTTCTCGGCGCGCAGTAGTGAGGCGGCCTCCCGCGCCGCGCGAACCCAGGGTGCGTGAACGCGCACGAGATCACGGCCCAGCCGTATCGGGCTGGCAACGGACAGCCCGACGCGGGTCCCGCGGGGCACGGGTCCGGTGCGGGCCAGCTCCGGGCGGCCCGACATGACAGACAGGGCGAGAGCGACGTCGCCGACCGTCCGGGCCAGCGGACCGGATTCGGCCAGGCCGCCCCAGTTGTCCCCGGACAGGCGCGTGGGCACTACCCCGGGCCCGGGCTTGATGGTGACGATCCCGCAGGCCGCGGCGGGGATGCGCAGCGAGCCCATCCCGTCGTCGCCCACCGCGAGTGGCACCATGCCGGAGGCCACGGCCGCGGCCGAACCACCCGAGGACCCCCCGGCGGACAGTGACGTGTCCCGGGGGTTGCGGGTGATGCCGTGGGCGTCGGAATCCGTCATCCCCCACGCGCACAGCTGCGGGGCGGCGGTGACGCCCACCGGGACGGCGCCGGCCGCCAGCAGGGGAGCCACCACGGGGCTGTCGAGGGTGACCGTGCTCTTGATCGCCAGCGGGACCCCCGCCAGCGGGAGTCGCGCGCGGGCCTCCCGTGTCCGAGCGTCGACGGCGGCGCCGGCCGCCCGGCCGTCCGCCCGCAGCAGGGTGGTGAAGGCACGCAGCGACGGGTTCAGGTCGTCCACGCGGTCGAAGGCGGCGTCGAGGGTCTCCAGCGCGCCGGTGGCGCCGGTGCGCACGGCCTCCGCGGTCGCGGTCGCGGACGAGGGATCGGTGGTCACGGCCCCGATCGTACGACGGCGGGGGTGTGCGCCCGTGGCGATCATCGGGGTGGGGTGTCGGTGCCGGCGGGTAGCCTGGGGCGATACCGACGACGTCGGGTGCACGACCGGGCCCTCCGACCGGCTGGGCCGTCCTTCCACACGAGGACCGAATGGAACGCAAGAGCAACACCGTCTTCCGCAACGTCGCGATCGCGGGCGTGATCATCCTGGCCATCGTCGGGTTCTCGTTCTTCGCGAACGACGACCGCGGTTTCGCCGAGGTCGACACCTCGGTGGCGTTGGCGCAGGTCGACGCGGGTAACGTCAGGGAAGCGCTGATCGAGGACCGGGAGCAGCAGCTGCGCCTCACTCTCGAGAACCCGATCACACCCGAGGAGGGTGCGGAGGAGACCGACCAGCTCCTCGCCAAGTACCCCGAGCGGGCCGCGGATCAGATCTTCGACCGGGTGGCCGCTGCGGAGCCGGAGAAGTACGACACGGCGGTCACCCAGCAGGGCTTCCTGTCGCAGATGCTGTCGTTCCTGCTGCCCATGCTCATCCTGTTCGGGCTGCTGTTCTTCTTCATGTCCCGGATGCAGGGCGGCAAGGGCGGACTGTTCGGGGTGGGCAAGTCGCGCGCCGTCGAGTTCACCAAGGACATGCCCCAGACCACGTTCGCGGACGTCGCGGGCGAGGACGAGGCGGTCGAGGAGCTCAACGAGATCAAGGACTTCCTGCAGAACCCCGCGCGGTACGAGCGCCTCGGCGCCAAGATCCCGCGCGGCGTCCTGCTGTACGGTCCGCCCGGCACCGGTAAGACCCTCCTCGCGCGCGCCGTGGCGGGCGAGGCCGGGGTGCCGTTCTACTCCATCTCCGGTTCGGACTTCGTCGAGATGTTCGTCGGCGTCGGCGCCTCGCGTGTGCGGGACCTGTTCGAGAAGGCCAAGCAGAACGCGCCCTGCATCGTGTTCGTCGACGAGATCGACGCCGTGGGCCGGCACCGCGGGTCGGGCACCGGCGGCGGTCACGACGAGCGCGAGCAGACCCTCAACCAGCTCCTCGTGGAGATGGACGGGTTCGACGACCGCTCGACCGTCATCCTCATCGCCGCCACCAACCGGCCCGACGTCCTGGACCCGGCACTGCTGCGCCCGGGCCGGTTCGACCGTCAGGTCCCGGTGACCAATCCGGATCTCAAGGGCCGTGAGGCGATCCTCGCCGTCCACTCGGTCGGCAAGCCGCTGGCGGCGGACGTCGACATGACGTCGCTTGCCCGGCGCACCATCGGGATGTCGGGTGCGGACCTGGCCAACGTGCTCAACGAGGGCGCCCTGCTGGCGGCGCGTCTGGGCCGCGACGAGATCGACATCGAGATCCTCGAGGAGGCCACGGACCGCGTGGTGGGCGGTCCGCGCCGCAAGCACCGGGTGATCAGCGAGCACGAGAAGAAGGTCACCGCCTACCACGAGTCGGGACACGCCCTGGCCGCGTGGGCGATGGAGGACCTCGAGCCCGTCCACAAGGTCACCATCCTCGCCCGCGGCCGCACCGGCGGTCACGCCCTCGTGGTCCCCGAGGACGACAAGTCGTTGATGACGCGCGCCGACATGATCGCGAGGATCGTCATGGCGATGGGCGGTCGCGCCGCCGAGGAGTACATCTTCGGCGAGCCCACGTCCGGGGCCAGTTCGGACATCGAGCAGGCCACCCGCATCGCCCGCACGATGGTCGCCGAGTACGGCATGAGCGCCAAGCTCGGCGCCGTGAAATACGGCGGCGAGGGCGGGGACCCGTTCCTCGGCCGCGGTGGCTCCGCGGCGGGGGAGTACTCACCCGAGGTCGCCAAGATCATCGACGACGAGGTCCGCCGGATCATCGACGCCGCCCACACCGAGGCGTGGCAGGTGCTGGAGACCAACCGCGACATCCTCGACGCGGTCGCGGGCGAGCTGCTCGAGAAGGAGACCCTTCGC
>NZ_JAALDU010000240.1 GCF_014145015.1 Dietzia sp. E1
TGAGAGGGCGGCGTCCTAGGCCGCTAGACGACGGGGGCCTTGCTTGCTGCTTCACCACAGTAACCGACATGTGGACGCGGAACCAAATCGCGGCGCGTGGCGGACTTCACCCGGTACAAAGATGCACTCGGTCTACTTATTCCGTTAGGCTTCCTCCGTGAGCTCTCCCCCCGACGCCTCCCTTCAAGCGCACGACGCGCCCCCTCGTGCGGACGCCCCGCGCGACGACTCCCTGCGCGACCGGAAGCGCCGCGCGACCCACCTCGCGATCGAGGACGCCGCCACCGCGCTGGTCCTCGAGCACGGGTACGACGCGGTGACGGTCGACCAGATCTGCGCGGCCGCCGAGGTCTCCAAGCGCACGTTCTTCAACTACGTCGCCTCCAAGGAGGCCGCGGTCATCGGCGCGACCCCGCAGGACGTCCCCGAGGCCGAGCGCGAAGACTTCCTTGACGGGGTCGATCCGGACGTCCCACGCGCGCTGATGCGGGTCTTTCTCGCAGGCTTCGCCGCCACCCGCATCGCGGACAGGGAGCAGACCGCCACGCTCGTCCAACGCCGGCGTGACATCTTCCGGGCCGAGCCGCAACTCGGTGCCGCGCGGATGACCGCCTCGTACCGGTTCCAGATCGAACTCGTGGACCTCGTGTCCTGCCACCTCGACCGGCATCCGCGGCTGCGCCGCCTGCCCGGGGTCAGCGCCGAGGCCGAGGCGCGCGCGTGCGTCGCGCTCGTCGCCGCCTCGGCAAACCTCGGCATGACCACCTGGCTGAACCGCGACTCCGCCTCCTTCGACGACCTCCACGCCGACTGCGCCACCGCCCTGCGCCAACTCGCAGTGCTCGTCGGCGAGCCCTCCACCGCCGCCACCACCACCACCGACGGGATCCCGCATGAGTGAGACAGACCTCCGCACCACCGCGGCACCGCCCGGTGCCGACCGCTCCCCCGCCCCGGCGCCGACGACGCACAACGTCCCGCTGGTGTTCACCTCGCTGCTGCTGGGGATGCTCATCGTGTCCCTGGGGCAGATGATCTTCGCCACCGCGCTGCCGACGATCGTCGCCGACCTCGGTGGCGTCGACCGCATGAGCTGGGTCATCACCGTCTATCTGCTCACCATGACGATCGGGCTGCCCGTGTACGGCAAGCTCGGGGACCAGATCGGGCGCAAACCCCTCTTCGTCACGGCCATCCTGCTGTTCTCCGCCGGCTCCCTCCTCGGCGCGCTGGCGTGGAACATCGATCTGCTCATCGCCGCACGCGCGGTCCAAGGGCTCGGCGGCGGCGGCCTGATGGTCCTCTCCCAGGCGATCGTCGCCGATGTCGTCCCCGCCCGGCAGCGCGGCCGGTACATGGGCGTCATGGGCGCCGTCTTCGGGCTGTCCTCCGTCCTCGGCCCGCTCCTCGGCGGATTCTTCACTGAGGGGCCCGGCTGGCGGTGGGCGCTGTGGTTCAACCTCCCCGTGTGTCTGATCGCCCTCGTCGTGGCCGTCGTCTGGCTGCGCCTGCCCAACCGCGGCAGCGGACGCCGCACCGACTGGCCCGGCACGGTGCTCATGGCCATCGGCACCACCGCACTCATCCTCCTCTCGTCGTGGGGCGGCAACCGTTACGACTGGACCGACCCGGTCATCCTCGGCATGGGCGCGCTGTTCCTCGTGTGCGCCGTGGCCTTCGTCCGGGTCGAGCGTCGCTCCCCTCACCCGCTGATCCCGATGACACTGTTCGCCGAGCGCAACTTCTCGGTCTCCACCGCCGCCGGGCTCCTGATCGGCGTCGCGATGTTCGGGTGCATGGCCTACCTGCCCACGTACATCCAGATGGTCCACGGTCTCGGCCCCACCGCGGCCGGCCTCATGATGATCCCCATGATGATCGGCATGATGGGCACCTCCATCGTCGTCGGCAACATCGTCAGCCGCACCGGCCGCTACAAGTGGTATCCCCTCGTCGGCACGCTCATCATGGCCGTCGGGCTCTGGCTCATCGGCTCGCTACAGGCCGGTGACACCCTCGTCCACCTCGGCGTGGTGCTCTTCGTGTTCGGTTTCGGACTCGGCCTGTGCATGCAGCTGCTCGTGCTGATCGTCCAGAACGCGTTCCCCGTCACCATGGTCGGCACCGCGACCGCGTCCAACAACTTCTTCCGCCAGATCGGCGGCACGATGGGTTCGGCCATCGTCGGCTCGCTGTTCGTCAGCCGGCTCGCCGACCTCATGGGCGAGCGCGTCCCCGCGGCCGCTGCCGAGCTAGGCCCCGAGGGCGCCCGGGTCGCCGAGACCTTCGCCAACGGTGCGGGCGCCAACTCCATGAGCCCCGAGATCCTGGCCGGGCTGCCGGGCCCGCTGCACGACGCGATCGTCGGGGCGTACAACGACGCCCTGGTGCCGATCTACCACATGGTCGTCCCGCTCATCCTCGTGGCGACCGTGCTGCTGTTATTCGTCCGTGAGGACACCCTCAAGGAGACGGTCGACTGACCGTGCCCGCGGCGCACGCACCGGTGCGCCCGCCCCGACCGCGGGGTACCTGCCCCCACCGCGGTCCGCCGCCCTCACCCCCCACCCCCTCACCCCCGTACCCGCGCTCACCGCGCGTCGGCGCGGGGGTGAGGAGTCCGACACGGGATCCGTACGCACGACACACGGCCCCGTCACGCGACGGCACTAGCGTCCGACGGGTGACCACGCCGCACCTCACCGCTCCCGACCGCACCGCCCCCCACCGGACCGTGCTGCGGTTCCTGGCCGCCCCGACCGACGTCGGGACGGGTAGCCAGGTCCACACCGGCCGCATCCTCGAGTGGATCGACAAGGCCGCCTACGCTCTGGCCGCGGGGTGGTCGGGCGGGTACGCCGTCACGGCCTACGTCGGCAACGTCCGCTTCTCCCGCCCGATCGCCTCCGGCGACCTCGTGGAGGTGTCCGCCCGGCTCGTGCACACGGGCACCTCCTCCATCCACATCCAGTGCGACGTCCGCGCCTGCGATCCCGCGCGCCCCGGGTACCGGCACTGCGCCGAGTGCCTGGTCGTCTTCATCTCCGTCCGCGACGGCGCGCCCACCCCGGTCCCCGCCTGGCGGCCCGCCTCGAGCCTGGAGATCCACGAGTCCGACGAGGCGGTCATGCGCATCGGGCTGCGCGAGGACATCGAGCGCGCGATGGCGCAGCAGGTCTACTCCGAGGCCGGCACCGCGCCGCGATCGACGCTGCGCCTCCTCGCCGCCCCCTCGGACGTCAACTGGGGAGGCAACGCCCACGGCGGACGGATCATGTCGTGGATCGACGACGCGGCGAACCTCTGCGCGGCCCAGTGGTCGGGGACCCCGTGTACCTCGGTGTACGCCGGCGGGGTGCGCTTCTACCACCCGGTGCGGATCGGGGACGTGGTGGAGGTGGAGGCCCGTCTGCTGCACACCGGCCACGAGACCATGCACGTCTCGGTGCACGTCCGCTCCGGGCCGGCCACCTCGTCCGCCCGCACGCTCAGCACGCACTGCCTCACCGTCTGCGCCGCCCTGGGCGCGGACGGGCGCCCCACCCCCGTCGCGCGGTGGTCCCCCGTGTCCGCCGAGGACCACGCCCTGGACGCACACGCACGCGACCTCATCCGGCTGCGGGCGCGGGGACGCTCCGCGAGGCCGGCGCCCGCACCGAACTGAGCGACGCCCACCCGAAATGCGGAAGACGCCCGGAGCGATGTGCTCTGGGCGTCTTCGCGATGTACCCCCGATGGGATTCGAACCCACGCTACCGCCGTGAGAGGGCGGCGTCCTAGGCCGCTAGACGACGGGGGCTAGGACACGGATCCACAGGGATCCGCTGTGAGCACTCGCGTGGAGTACTCCGCTGGCCTACCAGGACTCGAACCTAGAACGACTGAACCAGAATCAGCTGTGTTGCCAATTACACCATAGGCCACTATTTTCACTTGTCCGCCGCTCTTCGGCGACCTCGAAGAGACTACCAAACCTCGGTGGGTGAATAGCAAATCGCCTGGTCAACGACCTCGTTTCCGACGGCCGACCCCGGCCGCGCCCGTCCCCCGTCGAGCGGCGCGGCCGGCGACCGTCATCCGGCGACCGGCGCGGCCGGCGACCGTCATCCGGCGACCGGCGCCGAGCGCAGACGGGACAGGGTCGCCTCACGGCCGAGCAGCTCGATGGACTCGAACAGCGGGGGCGAGATGTGCGAACCGGTCACCGCCACCCGGACCGGGCCGTAGGCCTTGCGCGGCTTGATGCCCAGACCGTCGACCAGCGCCCCGGACAGCGCGGCCTCGATAGCGGGCGTCGTCCACTCCCCGAGAGAGTCGAGGGCGGCGATCGCCGCGTCGACGACCTCACGCGACTCGGGCTTGAGGTTCTTGGCCGCGGACTGCGGGTCCACCGTGAACTCCGACTCGTCCACCAGCAGGAAGCGGATGAGATCCCAGGCGTCCGACAGGACCACGATGCGGGTCTGCAGCAATTCGGCCACGACCGCCCAGCGCTGCTCGTCGAAGTCCTCCGGAAGCGTCAGTCCGTCCTGAGCCGGGTGGGCGACGAGGTATTCGCGCAGGCGCCGCGCGAACTCGTCAGCCGGCAGCTGACGGATGTGCTCGGCGTTGATCGCGTCGGCCTTCTTCTGGTCGAAGCGGGCCGGGTTCGCGTTGACCTGCCGGACGTCGAAGGCGTCGACCATCTCCTGCAACGAGAACACGTCGCGGTCCTCCGACAGGCCCCACCCGAGCAGCGCCAGGTAGTTGAGCAGGCCCTCGGGCAGCATGCCGCGATCCCGGTGCAGGAAGAGGTCCGACTCGGGATCGCGCTTCGAGAGCTTCTTGTTGCCCTCGCCCATGACGAACGGCAGGTGACCGAACTCGGGCACACCGTCGGCCACGCCGATGCGCTCGAGGGCGCGGTACAGGGCGATCTGCCGAGGGGTGGAGCTGAGCAGGTCCTCGCCGCGCAGGACGTGCGTGATCTTCATCAGGGCGTCGTCGACAGGGTTGACCAGCGTGTAGAGCGGGATGCCGTTGGCGCGGGTGAGCGCGAAATCGGGGACAGTGCCGGCCTTGAACGTCGTCTCGCCGCGGACGAGGTCGTTCCAGGAGAGGTCCTCGTCCGGCATCCGCAGGCGGATCACCGCTCCGCGACCCTCGTCGCGGAAGGCCTGCTTCTGCTCCTCGGTGAGGTCGCGGTCGTATCCGTCGTAGCCGAGCTTGGGGTCGCGTCCGGCCGCCCGGTGCCGGGCCTCGACCTCCTCGGGGGTGGAGAAGGACTCGTAGGCCTCCCCCGCCTCGACGAGCCGGCGCACCACGTCGAGGTGCATCTCCCGCCGCTCCGACTGGCGGTACGGCGCGTACGGACCGCCGACCTCGGGCCCCTCGTCCCAGTCCAGTCCGAGCCACCGCAGCGCGTCGAGGATCGCCTGGTAGGACTCCTCGGAGTCGCGCGCGGCGTCGGTGTCCTCGATCCGGAAGACGAACGTCCCCCCCGTGTGGCGGGCGTGCGCCCAGTTGAACAGTGCCGTGCGCACGAGCCCCACGTGGGGTGTGCCGGTGGGCGAGGGACAGAAGCGGACGCGGACATCGGAGGCTGTCATGGCGCCCATCCTAGTGACGGTCCCGGCTCGCACCCCCGTCGAGGACCGGCCTAGGATCAGCGGGTACCCGTGGCCGGCGCCTCCAGGACGGCGCCCCACGGACCGGACCGAGTCGAGGGAGGCGAGCCGTGGCGTCAGGGCCCCACCCCGACGTCGGGCGTCCCGTCACCGCCCCGGACTTCCTGCTCTCTCGGCCGACCGGCTCGCTGCGCACACAGGGCGCGCTCGCCAAGTTCACCGATCCCGCCGACGCCGCCCTGGCCCTGCGCGCGGGCCGCGTCGGCCTGGTGGTCGGCGCGATCGGTTTCGAGCCGGACGCACCGGCCGCGCTCGTGGAGCCCGACGTCGTGGTGCGCACCGACGGACCGCTCGAGCCGCCTGCGTATTTCCGGGCGATGCGGACCCGCGCCCACATCGCCGAGGAGATACCCACGGCGGC
>NZ_JAALDU010000241.1 GCF_014145015.1 Dietzia sp. E1
GGTCGATGGCCTCGATGAGCGAACTGATCTCCGGGACCACCCGCCCGGTGTCGCCGGAGTCGATCGCCGCGGTGGCCCGGCGCCTGCCGTCCGCCGACCACCAGCGCCAGAAGGTGGTGATGGCCCGGTCCGATCGCAGGCGGGCCGTCTCGATGCGCACGCCGGAGAAGTCCAGCGATCGCGAGAGCTGCCGGGGTCGAGCCGCGCGAATCGCCATGTGTTCTCCTCCCGTGGCCGCGGTCCGTGAGTGCCTGTCTCCCCCAGTATCCGGATAACCCGCCGATCGCGCCCGCGCCGACACACCCGGACAGGTCAGAAGGCTGATCGCGAAGCGGGTGCGGCGGGACGGCGACGGTGGCAGGGTCGGGACCATGACCTCCTCCCAGGACCTGGCCGGGCTGTCCTCCGGAGCGCCGCACGGCCGGCGAGTGCTCGTGATCGGCGCGACCGGGTACATCGGATCGCGTCTCGTGCCCCGGCTCCTCGCGGACGGCGCCGAGGTCTCCGTGCTCGCGCGCACCCCCGCCAGACTCGACGACGTGCCGTGGCGGAACGAGGTGACCGTGCGCTCCGGCGGGCTCGGGGACACCGACGCGCTGCTCGCGGCGCTGCGGGAGGTGGACGTGGCGTGCCACCTCGTGCACTCGATGGGCGACTCGGAGGACTTCGCCCGCGAGGAGCGCGAGACCACCGAGGCGTTCGTCCGCGCCGCCGAGGAAGCGGGCGTCGAGCGCATCGTGCACCTGTCCGGGCTGCACCCCGAGGACGACGACGACCTGTCCCCGCACCTGCGCTCGCGCGCCGAGGTCGCGGACATCATGCTCGCCTCCACCGTGCCCGCGCTCGTGATCCGGGCCGGGGTGGTGATCGGGTCGGGATCGGCGTCGTTCGAGATGATCCGGCACCTCACCACCCGGCTCCCGGCGATGGTCACACCCAGGTGGGTGCACAACCGCATCCAGCCGATCGCCGTGCGCGACGTGGTCCACTACCTCGCCGCCGCCACCGCGTGCCCGCTCGAGGGCGACCTCGCGGGCGGCCGCGCGATCGACGTGGGCGCACCCGACGTGCTCACCTACGGCGACATGATGCAGGTCTTCGCCGAGGAGGCCGGCCTGCGTCGTCGCCTCATGGTCCCGGTGCCCGTGCTCACCCCCGAGCTGTCGGCACTGTGGATGGGCCTGGTCACCCCGCTCGACCGCGGCCTCGCCGGGCCGCTGGTCGAGTCGCTCCGCTGCGAGGCCGTGGTGGGCGTCGACGACGCCGACGAGGTGCTCGGGCCCCCGCCGGGCGGGCGCACGACCTACCGCGACGCCCTCCGTGAGGCGCTCCGGGTCCCGCACGGTCCGGCGCGGCCACCCCTGTGGG
>NZ_JAALDU010000242.1 GCF_014145015.1 Dietzia sp. E1
CGGACGGCGTGGATGTGCTGATGCTGCCGACGCTGCCCACGACCACCCCGGAGCTGGGCTACCTCGACGTGACCGACCCGGAGTCGATGTGGACCCGGTCCTCGGCGTTCTCCGTGTGCACGAGCATGTTCAACCTGTCGGGGCAGCCGGCGATCTCGCTGCCCCTCGGCACCGACGACCGCGGCCTACCCGTGGGGGTGCAGTTGGTCGCCGACTACGCGCGTGAGGACCTGCTGCTGCGGCTGTCCGGGCAGCTCGAGGCCGCCGCGCCCTGGCAGCGCGTGGCGCCCGGGTACGCGGGGTGGTGAGGGGGGGTGCGTGGGGTGCGGCTCTGGGTGAGAGGTGTGCGCGGGGTGTAGCCCACGGCTGCGTTCGTGCAGCCGCTCCCGTCGATGGCGTCTCGCCCACCCCGCGGTGCGCGCGAGACGCCATGGTGGCGTGCGGCTGTGCTCGGCGGGTGGGCGGGTGAACGCGCCGGCGTGTGGCCGGGCGGCGAATGCGTTAGCGTGCGGCTGTGTCTGAGCGGGCGAATGCGCCGGCGCCCGCTGAGGTGCTCGGCACGCGGCCGGCCCGGGCACTCCCCCCGGGCACACGCCGCCCGGATAGACCTCGGCCCCGGATCCATCGAACTGGATCCGGGGCCGTCGGCTCTCGGGACTACGTCAGTCCGCCAACCGCGAGTCGATCACTCCTCGACGAACGCGCCGTCGAACAGCACCGTGCCGTGCAGGGTCGGCGAGACACCGCGGACGGAGTCGTCGACCACGACGTACTCCTGCGCGTTGGCCAGCACCGCGAACGGCACCACGCGGTTGTAGACCTCCTGCAGCTCGGTCAGCGCGGCCTTCTGCGCATCGAGGTCGGCGGCAGCCTTGAACTTGGTGACGGCCTCGGTGAGCTCGGGATCGTCGACGCCCGGGATGTTGAGCGAGCCACCGGGGGTCATGGCGCTGGCGAACGTCGAGGCCGGGTCGGCGTCCGAGGGGGACAGACCGCCGATGACGGCCTCGAAGTCGCCTGTGAACTGGCGTGCGACGACCTGGGCGACGGGCGCACTCTGGATGGTGACGTTGAAGCCGGCCGCGTCGAGCAGGGCCTTGACGGCGACGCCGGACTCCATGTTCTCCGGGCTGTCGGCGACGAGCAGGGTGAGCTCACCGTTCCAGTCGGGGCGGTCGGCCTTGACCTCGTCGAGCAGCGCGGTGGCCTCCTCGACGTTGAACTGCGGGCCCTGCTGGCCGTCGTAGAAGCGCGAGGACTCGGCGATGATGGCGGAGGTGGGCTGGCCCAGTCCGCCGGTCAGGCGCTGGTCGATGAGATCGCGGTCGAGCGCCTTGGCGAAGGCCTGGCGGGCCCGCTCGTCGGTGAGGACCCCGTCGTAGCCGGCGTTGCCCGCGTTGAGGTTGACGATCGAGCCGGCGCTGGTGATGGTCTCGAAGCCCTTGTCACCCGCGTCCTGGGCGGCGGTGACGGTCTTGGCACCGCGCAGGAAGCCGACCTGCACCTCGTCGGTCTGGAACGCCTCGTAGGTGCCCTGCGAGCCGGGGATCCGGATGAACTTCAGGGTGGGGCACACCGGGCCGCCGTAGTAGTCCGGGTTCGGCTCGAGCACCAGCTCCTGGTCCGGGACGTACTCGGCCACGGTGAACGCACCGGCGCCGATGGGGTTGCGCGCCCACTCCTGCGGGTCGGCGGCCTCGTACGCCTTCTTGGGGATGACCTCGCCGCCGGCACCGGCCAGCAGGATCGGGAAGCCGGCCCACGGCTCGGCCAGGGTGAACTCCACGGTGAGCGGGTCCACGACGCGGGTCTGCTCGACCTGCATGGCGTCGGTCATCGCGTTGGACACCGTCGCGGGGTCCTTGTGCAGGTCGATCGTGAAGGCCACGTCCTCGGCGGTGAGCGGGTCGCCGTTGGAGAAGGTCACCCCGTCGCGCAGCTTGAGCGTCCACACGGTGTTGTCCTCGGCGGACTCCAGCGACTCGGCGAGCTTGGGCTCGAACTCCGCGGTCTCCGGGTTCCACGTCATGAGGCGGTCGTAGACGGCCGCCGACTCGGTGGCCCCGCGCACGCCGAACATGCCCTGGCCGGGCGCGAAGGACGGCAGCATCGCGTACTCGCCCATCGTGATGGTGCCGCCGACCCGCTCCTCGGTGCACCGCTCGGACTGGTCCGGGGCAGAGGCGCCGGAGGCGTTGGCGGCGGGGTCGGATCCGCCACCTCCACACGCGGTGAGGGCGAGCGTGGTCGCGGCGAGGACGGCCAGAGCGCTGGTGGCGCGGGTCATCTGTTCTCCTGATCGTGAGGTCGCGGCGGGCCGGTCGGCACGCCACGGAGTCGGTGGTCGGCAGAGAGGTGCCCCGGGCTCTCACCGGTGGGCGGGAGCCCGGGGCACGTCGGTGTCGTATGGGGGCGGCGCCGACGGGTTCAGGGCTCGTCAGCGCCGCCGGGGCGGGTCACTCGATCACGAGGACCGCCGGAGCGGGATCACTCCTTGACGAAGGCCCCGTCGTACAGGACGGTCGAGGACAGCGTCGGGGTGAGGCCACCGACGGTGTCGGCGACGGCCACGTACTGCTCGGCGTTGGCGATCACCGTGAACGGCTGCACCTCGTTGAAGACCTCCTGCAGGCGCGTGAGCGCGGCCTTCTGGGCGTCGAGGTCGGGGGCGGCCTTGAGCTCGGTCACCGCGGCGGTGAGCTCGGGATCGTCGATGCCCGTGAGGTTGGTGGCACCGTCCGGGCTGAAGGCGCTGGCGAAGGTGGACGCGAGGTCGGCGTCCGAGGGCGCCAGGCCGCCGATCACGATCTCGTAGTCGCCGGTGAACTGACGCGCCGTGACCTGCGAGACGGGGGCGTTGTCGATGACGACGTTGAACCCGGCGGCGTCGAGCATCGCCTTGGCGATCACGCCGGCCTCGATGTTCTCGGGGCCGTCGGAGATGAGCATGCGCAGCTCGCCGTTCCAGTCGGGACGGTCGGCCTTGAGCTCGGCCACCAGGGACTTGGCCTTCTCGACGTCGTAGGCCGGGCCCTCCTGGCCGTCGTACAGGCGGGACGAGTCGGCGACCAGTGCGGAGGTCGGCTGGCCCTCGCCGTCGTACAGACGCTGGTTCCACAGGTCCCGGTCGATCGCCGCGGCGACCGCCTGGCGGGCGCGGACGTCGGTGAGGATGCCGTCGTAACCGGCCTTGCCGGAGTTCATGTTGAGCACCGAGCCGGAGCTGATGATCTCCTCGAAACCGCGGACGTCCTCGTTCTGCGCCATGGTGCTGAACTTGGCGCCACGCAGGAAGCCCACCTGGACCTCGCCGGTCTTGAAGGCGTCGTACGTGCCCTGCGAACCGGGGATGCGGATGAACTCGAGCGTCGGGCAGACCGGCCCGCCGTAGTAGTCCGGGTTGGGCTCGAGCACGGTCCGCTGATCGGGGATGTACTCGGCGACGGTGAACGCGCCGGCGCCGATCGGGTTGCGCGCCCACTCCTGCGGGTCGGCGGCCTCGTAGGCGTTCTTCGGGATGACCTCGCCGACGGTGCCGGCGAGGGTCACGGGGAACCCGGCCCACGGGTCGTCGAGCGTGAACTCCACGGTGAGCGGGTCCACGACGCGCGCGTCGGAGATCTCCATCGCGTCGGTCATCGCGGTCGACCGGTTGGCCGGGTCCTTGTGCAGGCCGACGGTGAACACGACGTCCTCCGCGGTGAGCGGGTCGCCGTTGGAGAAGGTGACGCCGTCGCGGAGCTTGAGGGTCCACACGGTGTTGTCGTCGTTGGCCTCGAGGGACTCGGCGAGCTTGGGCTCGAACTCCTCGGCCTCGGGGTTCCACACCATCAGCCGGTCGTAGACGGCCGCCGACTGGGCGCCGCCGCGGACGCCGTACTGGCCCTGGCCGGGGGCGAAGGACGGGAGCATGGAGAACTCGCCGACCGTGATCGTGCCACCCGCCAGGTCCTCGGTGCAGCGCTCGGACTGGTCGGGGGCCTGACCCTCGGCTCCGCCGGCGGCGGAGGTGGACTCGTCGCCGCCTCCACCACACGCGGACAGGGTCAGGGTGGCGGCCGCGAGGACGGCCATGACGCCGGTGGTGCGCTTCATCGGTTCTCCTGGAGGGGGTGGTGGCACGCGACCTGGTGGCCGGGCGCGATGGTGGTGAGCGGGGGACGTTCGGCGGCGCAGAGCTCGGTGGCCCGGGGGCACCGCGTGCGGAATCTGCAGCCGGACGGGGGGTTCAGCGGCGAGGGCAGCTCGGAGCTGGTCGCGGTGATCGACTCCTCGCCGAGCGTGTCGGCGAGGGTGCCGCCGAGCGTGGGGGCCGAGGAGATGAGCAGCATGGTGTACGGGTGGGCCGGGGCCCGGTACAGGGTCTCGGTGTCGGCGACCTCGCACACCATGCCGAGGTACATCACCGCGACACGGTCGGCGATGTTGTGGACCACCGACAGGTCGTGGGAGATGAACACCATCGTCAGGTGGTAGCGCTCCTTCATCTCCTCGAGCAGGTTGAGGATCTGGGCCTGCACGGAGACGTCGAGCGCGGAGACCGGCTCGTCGCACACCAGTACCTCGGGCTCCAGGACGAGCGCGCGGGCGAGGGCGATGCGCTGGCACTGCCCGCCGGAGAACTCCGACGGCCGGCGGTCGCCGGCGTGGGCGGGGTCGAGTCCGACCGCCTCGAGGGCGGCGTCGACGCGGCGCCGGATCTCCTCGCGGCCGCCATCGACACCCTGGATCTCGAGGCCCTCGGCGACGATGTCGCGCACCTTGCGGCGCGGGTTGAGCGAGGAGATGGGGTCCTGGAACACCATCTGGATCCGCTTACGCGCCTCCTTGAGGGAGGAGCCGGACAGCGCGCACAGGTCCGTGTCGTCGACCATGACGCGCCCGGCCGAGGGACGCGGCAGCTGCAGCATCGCGCGGCCGAGGCTGGACTTGCCACAGCCGGACTCGCCGACGAGGGCGAGCGTGGAGCCGCGGGGGACGTCCAGGGAGACGTCGGTGACGGCGTGCACCGTGCCCTTGCGGGTGTGGTACTCGACGGTGACGGCGTCGACGACGAGCTTGGCGTCGGCGGGCCGGCCCGCGGTCTCGGTGGCCGCCGGTCCGGCGAGGTCGGGGGGAGAGACGGTCATGATGCCTCGCTGGTGGTGCGCATGGGAGCGGGGACGGTCGGATGCAGACAGCCGACGCGGTGGACGGAGAACTCCGGGGTGAGCCCGGGCGTGCCGGTGAGGTCCTCGAGCGGCGGGTCCACGGCCAGGCAGTCGTCGGCCACCCGCGGGCAGCGGGGGGCGAACCGGCAGCCGGCGGGCATCTCCCGCAGGTTCGGCGGGCGACCCTCGATCACCGTGAGCACGGTGTGCGGCGGCTGGTCCGGACGCGGGATCGAGTCGAGCAGGGCTCCCGTGTACGGGTGCGCGGGCTCGTCGAGCAGCGCGCGGGTGTCTCCGACCTCGAGGAACCGGCCGGCGTACATGACGCCGATGCGGTCGGTGTGCTGCGAGACCACGGCCAGGTCGTGGCTGACGAGGATCATCGCCATGTCCGAGTCGGTCTGCAGGCCGTGCAGCAGGTCGAGGATCTCGTGCTGCACGGTGACGTCGAGCGCGGTGGTGGGCTCGTCGGCGATGAGCAGCTTGGGCTCGCAGGACAGCGCGATGGCGATGCCGACGCGCTGACGCATGCCGCCCGAGAGCTGGTGCGGGTACTCGTTCAACCGGGTCTTCGGCGACGGGATGCGCACGCGGGTGAGCATCTCGACGGCGCGGTCGACCGCGTCTTTGCGGCTCAGGCCCAGGTGGTGGCGCAGCGGGTCGATGATCTGTCGACCGATCGTCCGGATGGGGTTGAGCGAGGTCAGCGGATCCTGGAACACCATGGCGACCTCGCGACCCCAGAACTTCTGCGCGTCCCGACGGGTGAGCGACAGGACGTCGCGGCCGTCGAACCGGACCGTCGAGGACGGGTCGACCCGTGCGGTGGACGGGGCGATGCCCATGATCGACCGGACGAGCATCGACTTGCCCGAGCCCGATTCGCCGACGATGCCGATCGTCTCGCCGCGACGCAGTGAGATGTCGACCCCGTCCACGGGCGTGATGCGACCCGCCGGGGTGTCGATGTGGGTGCGCAGGTCCCGGACCTCGAGCAGCAGGTCCGTGGTCCCGGACCCGCTTGGTGGTGCGGCGGCGATGGCTGCCTCCTGGTGTGAGTACCGGCTCTAAGTCATGTACTTAGAACGTGTTGCTGTGACGAGTATCACGAACTAGTGTGGCTGCGTCAAGATGATTAAGTAACCGCCTCATGCGGTGACTGAACGAAGGGTCCTCCCCACGTGCTCAGGTTCATAGGCGAACGCGCTCTGCACGCGGTCGTCGTCGTCATACTCGCCGCGATCGGCGCGTTCTTCCTGATGGAGGCCGTCCCCGGTGACGCCGCGGCCTCGGCCGTCGGCTCGGGCGCGACCGAGGAGCAGTATCTGGCCGCCAGGGAGGAGCTGGGTCTCGACGATCCGCTGGCGGTCCGCTTCGCCGACTGGGCGGGCAGCATGCTCTCGGCCGATCTCGGCAACTCGCTCATCCAGCCCAACCAGCCCGTCACCGAGATGATCGGCAACGCCCTGCCGGTGACCATCCAGCTCGCGTTCCTGTCGATCATCCTGTCGCTGGCGATCGCCGTGCCGGTCGCGGTGTGGTCGGCCTACCGTCGCGGCGGGGTGTTCGACCAGGTGGCCTCGATCGTCGCGTTCGCGTTCATCTCGGTGCCCAGCTTCGTGGCCGGCCTCCTGCTCATCTACCTGCTGGTGTTCAACCACTCGTTCGCGCAGCAGCTCATCCTCGGCCTCGCCGCGGTGGTCGGGCTCGCGGTGGCGCTGTCACCGCTGGGTCGCCGAGGCGGCCCCGGCGCACCCGGCGTCATGTGGGGCAGGGCGCTCATCGCCGGCCTCGCCGTGGGCGGGGTGCTCGCGGTGATCGCCACCTTCCTGCCCGAGTTCCCGCGCCAGGGCTACGTGCCGCTGGACGAGGGGCTGGGGGAGAACCTGCGCAGCATCGCGCTGCCCGCCCTCACGCTGGCGCTCATGGAGGTCGCGATCTTCACGCGCGTCCTGCGTACCGACATGATCTCGACCCTGCAGCAGGACTTCGTCCTCTCGGCGCGCGCCAAGGGCATGCCCACCGGGCACGTCCTGGTCAAAGAGGCCCTGCGGCCGTCGACGGTCTCCATCATCACCCTCGCCGGCATCAGCCTCGGTCGCCTCATCGGCGGCACGGTGGTGGTCGAGCGGCTGTTCAACCTGCCCGGGATGGGCACGATGATCGTCGACGCCGTGCAGAACGACAACCTTCCCGTGGTGCTCGGTGGCGTCATCGTCATCGCCGCCTTCTACGTCCTGGTCAACATGACCGTGGACGTCGCCTACGCACTCATCGACCCGAGGATCCGCCGTGGCTGACATCGATACGACCCTCCCGCGCGGCGCGTCCCCCGCGACCGCGACCGCGACCGCGACCGTCGCGGCGGACGCACCCGCCCGGCGTAAGCTCCGGCTGCCCAAGCTCTCCGGGCTCGGCACGTGGGTGGCCCTCGGCTGGACCGTCCTCATCGTGTTGGGCGCGCTCATCGTCGACTTCCTGCCCCTGGCGGAGGCCCGCGACCCGGCGCTCGCCCTAATGACGCCGTCCCTGATGCCGCCCGACCTGGCGTCGGACTACCCCCTGGGTACCGACCGGCAGGGCCTCGACATCCTCGGCGGCCTGCTCTACGGCGCCCGCGTCTCCATCGTCGTGGGTATCGGCGGTGTGATCATCGGCGGCCTGATCGGCGGCACGCTCGGTCTCATCGCCGGCTATAAGGGCGGCTGGGCCGATCGCGTCGTGTCCATCATCAGTGACGTGCTGCTCGCGTTCCCGTCCCTGATCCTGCTCATCGCGATCATCACGGTGCTCGAGCCGACACTGCTCAACGTCACGCTCGCGCTGGGCGTCATGGTGGTGCCCTCGTACGCGCGACTCGTTCGCGCCAACGCCATGAGCTTCGCCGGCCGCGAGTTCGTCACGGCCGCCCGCTCGCTCGGCGCCGGCGAGATCCGCATCATGCTGCGCGAGGTGGCCCCGAACATCGTCGCGCCCGTGCTGTCCTATAGCTTCATGCTGGTCGCGGTGCTCATCGTGGCCGAGGCGTCGCTGAGCTACCTGGGGCTGAGCATCCCCCGCCCCGAACCGACGTGGGGCAACATGATCAGCGCCGGCCAGCCCGACTTCGAGCGGTATCCCTACCTCGTGGGGATCCCGGCGTTCGTGCTGTTCCTCACCGTCCTGAGCTTCAACCAGCTGGGCGAGGCAGCCGGCCGCAAGTGGAGCCCCGGCGCGGCCAAGATCTGACCCGAGCGGCCGGCCCGCAGGGGCCGGCCGACGCGGCCGCGACACAGTCGGCCGACCGAGAAGGCGCAGTCGACCGAGAAGGCGTAGTCGACCGAGAAGGCGTAGAGGAGTGGGCCCGATGGAGCGGACGAACGAAGGCCCGGACGACGCCGGGGCGAACGGCACCTCCCAGCCCAGGGACGCCAAGTCGGCGATGATCGAGATCGCCGAGAAGCTGATCGGCGAGCGCGGTCTCGACCGTGTGTCGATGCGCGACGTGGCCACGGCCGCCGGGCAACGGAACAACTCGGCGGTGCAATACCACTTCGGGAGCCGGGACGGGCTCATCCGCCAGGTGCTGCGGCGCAGGCTGACCGCCCTGGACACGGTGCGGCAGCAGCGCCTGGCCGAGATCGACGAGCAGGGCCTCGGCACGGACCTCACCTCGCTGGTGCGGGTGCTGTTCGAGCCGATCGTCGAGTTGTTGCGGGCGTCGCCGGACGCCACCCACTACGCGCGCTTCCTGCAGCGGGTGGGTCCGGTGATGGGACCGGAGGCGCCGGAGGTGCGGCTACGCACGGCGACCGACGACGTGGTGGTGCGCCTCATCGACGTGTGTTCGCACCTGCCGCGGCGGGTGGCGTTCGAGCGGATCGATCTGGCCACGCAGATGTTCACCGGCGCGCTGGCGGTCTACGAGGACCGGCGCGACGCCAGCAGCACCGTGGTCAACACCGACTTCGAGAAGGTCGTGGCCCACCTCTACGACATGATCGAGGCGGCGCTGCGGGCCGGGCAGGGTGCGGCCGGTCCGGGTGAGGCCGGGCAGGGTGAGTCCGCCCCCGGCTCACATGTCGCGAACGCAGCGGAAGCCGAGGTTGGCGGTCGCTGACCCGGCCGTATTGGCCGACCGTGCCGCCACCCGGTAGCGGTAGCAGTACGAGTCGTGGCACAGGTAGGACCCGCCGCGCATCACCCGCCAGGTGTCGCCGTCCGTGGTCGGGTCGTCGGCGGTGGCCGCGGCACGGTCCGGGTCGGGGCCCCCGCCCGGGAGCGGGCCCCGCGGGTCCTCGCGTGGTGAGACCGCGTAGTAGCCCGGGTCGAACA
>NZ_JAALDU010000243.1 GCF_014145015.1 Dietzia sp. E1
CAGAAAGCACTCGGTAGGTGAAGCGTACTTCGTGGTCGGCCGGTCTGTCCGTTACTGCTGATGGTGTCGGGGTGATCGCCCACGCCGGGGCCATCGTGCCTCGACTTCTGGCTGATCAGGTCGGTCTGACCGCCGAGCTGTCAGGGGCCATGGCTCGCCGACAATTCATCCCGATCCACGACCGCGGCCGTGTGCTGATCGACACCGCGGTGATGCTCGCCGATGGCGGCGAGTCCATCTCCGACATCGGCGTCCTGCGCCACCAATCCGGGGCCCTGGGCCCGGTCGCCTCGGCGCCGACGGTGTGGCGCACACTCGATGAGGTCACTGCCGGCAAGCGCAAGAAGATCCAGGTCGCGCGTGCCCGCACGCGGCGGCACGTGTGGTCCCAACTGCCCGGCGGAGTACCCGCATCGGCGTGTGCGGGGCGGGATCTGGGATCGACGGTCGTGCTCGATGTGGATGCCACCATCGTGGTCACCCACAGCGAGAAGGAACATGCAGCTCCGACATATAAGCGCACGTTCGGGTACCACCCGATCGGCGTGTGGTGCGACAACACAGAAGAGTTTCTCGCCGCGAGCTTGCGCCCGGGCAACGCCGGGTCGAACACCGCTGCCGACCACATCGACGTCCTGGGCCAGGCCATCGCGCAGATCCCCGCCAGTCATCGGCGTGATCTGCTGATCCGCTCCGACGGTGCCGGCGCCTCCCACGACTTGCTGGAGTGGATCACCGAGCAGAACCGCGTTCGTGGTCGACAGGTGGAGTACTCGGTCGGCTTCGCTATCACTGCCCCGATTCGCCGGGCCATCGCGACCTGCCCCGAAGCCGCGTGGGGACCAGCGCTCAACCCCAACGGGGACATCCGCGACGGGGCCGACATCGCGGAGCTGACCGGGTTCCTCGCTCCCGGGATGCTCGCAAAGTGGCCAGACGGGATGCGGGTGATCGTACGCCGCGAGCGGCCCCACCCCGGCGCCCAGTTGTCGATGTTCGAGGAGATCGATGGATGGCGCTACCAGGCTTTTGTCACCAACACCGCCACCGGCCAGCTGCAGTTTCTTGAAGCCAGGCATCGGGCTCACGCCCGGGTCGAGGACCGCATCCGCCACGCCAAAGACACCGGCCTGGGCAGGCTTCCCTCGCGGGAGTTCGCTCTCAACCAGGCTTGGCTGGTGGCGGTGATGATCGCCGCAGATCTGGTGGCGTGGACTCGGATGCTGGCCTGCACCGGCGACGCCGCAGTTCTGGCCTTGTGCGAGCCCAAAGCGCTGCGCTACCGCTTCCTTCACGTGGCAGCCCGACTGGTCCGTAGTGGCCGGCGGCGGCGCGTGAAGATTCCCGAAACATGGCCGTGGGCCACCGCCATCGTCGCAGTGTTCTGGAGTGTTCCCGCTAAAGTGGCCACTGCAATTAAGC
>NZ_JAALDU010000244.1 GCF_014145015.1 Dietzia sp. E1
GCGCCGACGCTGTCCCCAGCACTCGCGCCGGCCCTGCCGCTCGCGCCGCCGGCGAGCCCGTCGTCCGGGCGCGCGGGCTCCGCTCGGCGCTCATCCGGGAAGGCCTCGCGGTCCCGGATCATCAGGCGTTCGCTCATGTCCTCGACCGTACGCACCGGCGTTCGCACCGGGCTACCGTCCTCGCGCGCGATCGTCGGGCGGCCCCGTCCCCGCTGGTACACGGCGTTTTCCGCACGCGGAGAGGTCCGTCACAGCGGTGTCACTCGCGTCTCTCCGGCCCCTCTGGGCGCGCCCTGTCTCCGACCCACCACCGGCCTATGGCTGGGTGTGGAGCAACCTCGGCTGAGGCCCTGCCGCACGGCCGCCCCAGGCGAGGCGCCGCACTTCCACCGAGGCCCCGCACGACTCAGCCGAGGTCGCGCGCCACGACCGTCGGCCGGGTTCCTCGGCAGAAGACCAACTCGATCCGCGAGACGGCCCTGCCGGTGGAGCCACCCAGGAGGTCGGCGTACGCGCACAACTGCAGCAGGTACTCGTCGACGGTGCCGGTGGTGACGGCGACGTCGGTCTTGTAGTCGATGATCGACAGCGATCCGTCGTCCTCCTGCACCACGAGGTCGACGACACCGTCCACCGCCACCCGCGCCCCGTCCGCCGTGGACAGGGCTCCGGCAGCGGGCAACTCGGCCCAGTGCGTCCTGCTCGCCGCTCGCCTGACGGGCTCGGAGGTCAGCGCGGTGCGCGCGACCGAGACCATCTCGGCGACCGCCTCGGGATTGCGGCTGCCCTGCAGGCCACCGCCCAGTCCGAGGGCGACCAGCTGGTCGGCCGCCCACCGATCCCAGTCCGCCATCGCGGAGTCCGGGTCGGCAGCCGGTCCGAGCAGGCGACCGAGATCGGTGTGCTCCGCCAGGTGGTGCACGGCGGTGCCAACGTCGGGCCCGGAGGCGATCGGTGTGTACCTCGGCCTGGGCGGCAGTTCCTCCGGCCGGGCCGGGGCCGGTGCGAACCGCTCCCGCAGCGCGGCGGCCAGCTGCTGGGGGAGGGACGGCTGGCGCTCGACGTCCTCATCTACTGGTGTGGCGTCCACCGCGTCGGGATGCACGATGCGGGTCGCCGACCAGCCCGCACGCTCGGCGGACCGGGCCGCGATCTGGCGGGTGCGCTCGGTCCACCCGGCCTCGTCGGGGACGTCGACCTCCGGCGCGGCCGCCGCCTCGAGCAGGTTCTCGCCGTACTCCACCAGCGCGGGCGCGTCAGGCTCCTCGATGACAGATCCCAGCAGAGAAGCCCATACGTCGCTTCTCGGTTTGCCCTTTTGGGTGGCCGCGTATTGACCGGAGACCGCGAGGCGGCTCTCAGCGCGGGTCGTGGCCACATACAGCAGCCGGATGCGTTCCGCGCGAGCATGCAGCTTTTCCAGACCGGCAGCTGAGTCGAAGGCGGGATCGCGGACGGCGGCGGAGAACGAGACGGCCGGCCGTG
The DNA here is from genome assembly GCF_014145015.1 of Dietzia sp. E1. Classification (GTDB taxonomy): domain Bacteria; phylum Actinomycetota; class Actinomycetes; order Mycobacteriales; family Mycobacteriaceae; genus Dietzia; species Dietzia cinnamea_A. The sequence goes on from NZ_JAALDU010000244.1 coordinate 1,486, forward strand.
GAGGATCGTCTTCGGTCCACAGGAGCCGCTCATTACTGTTGGGCCAGCCTCTACTCATTCCGGCCACGATGACCATCGGGTACTCGAGACCCTTGGAGGCGTGAATGGTGGTGATGCGCACCGCGTCGACGCCGATCTCGGGGATCGCGGCCTCGGGCACGCGGGCGTCCTCGGCGGTCAGGGCCATCGCCCAGTCGGCGTACTCCCGCAGGTCGGCGCGGGCCGGATCGGAGGCGGACTCCTCCCACTGCCACGCGTGCTCGATCACGAACCGGATCCGCCGCCACAGGTCGCGCCGCCTGGGGGACTCGGCGACGGACTCGAAGACCATCCGGTCGTGGACGAGCCTCTCGAGGAGTTCGCCCGGCCGCCTGGTGGACCGGCCGAGGGCCGAGAGGTACCGCATGCCCTCGGCGACCGGCGAGGACGCGAGGTCGTCAGGGGCGGGCGCGGTGAGTACCCAGCCGCCGCCACCGGCACGCCAGCGCAACAGGTCGTCGTCCCCGCAACCGAACAGGGGTGAGCGCAGCGCGCCCACGAGTGACGCCTCGTCGGCGGAGTTCGCCACGGCGCGGACGGCCAACAGGAGATCTCGGATCTCCGGCGTCCCGTAGACGATCGAGGACGCCTCGGTCCGGAAGTCGATCCCGGCGTGATCGAGGCACGTCTCGAGCATGGGCAGCGCTCCGCGAGACGGCAGGAGGATCGCGATGTCACCGAGGCGAAGGGGCGTGTGCTCACCGTTCTTCGACTCGTGAGTCCATCCTTCCCGGATGGCGGTGGCGATCACCCGCGCCACATCTGAAGCCTCGGCCCAGTGACGACGAGTGGTCTCGTTCGCCTCGGGAGGGCAGTGCTCGGGAACCTCCTCTGAGCGGAAGACGAACGGACGGGGTCCGTGCGACGGATCGTGGGGTGGGCGACCGGGCGCCGGTTCGAGAGCGCGGTACTCGGGTTGGATCCCGTCGGCCGCCGTGAGGACTTCGGAGAATACGTCGTTGACCCACTCGAGTACCGGGCGCGAACACCGGAAGTTGGTACTAAGGCGTTCGACATCAGGACCCTGGGTTCCCGTGGCCGATCCGCCCCGGGCGCGTAGATATGTGGTGATGTCGGCGCGACGGAAGCGGTAGATGGACTGCTTGGGATCGCCGACGGTGAACAGGCGCCCGGGCTCCGTCCCCGATCCTCCCGGCCCGGAGGTGAGCAGTTCTGCCAGGTCCAGCTGGATGGGGTCGGTGTCCTGGAACTCGTCGATGAGAATCCGCAGGTAACGTGCCCGAACGCGTGCACGGACTTCGGAATCGCGCAGTAGCTCACGCGCCAGGACCAGCTGGTCGTGGAACTGGAGCGTGCCGTGCCGTCGCCGCTCGTCGGCATGCCTGCGGACGACGGGGATCAACGCGTCGAGGACGAGGGTGATCCGCGGGAGCCAGTGGTCGACGAGGATCTTCTCGCATACTGACGAGAGGTCTCTGATCTCCGCCCTGATGTCCTTGACGACCTCGGCCCCACCCCAGTTCGTGCTTTTGCCGATGTTGCCGGCCTTGAGCGGGCTTCCCAGTAGATCCGTCCAAGACGGCGTCACGGTCGGATCGTCTACAGCATGCTGAAGGTCTGCCAGCCAGCCTTCGTAGGCATCGAGGACCGCGTAGAGCTTGTCCGTCTCGTCCTGACAGGAATCCCTCCAGCCGACGATCGATCCGACTCCGGCAATGACCTCGGCCAGGTCCGGTGACGCGGACAGCTCGGAGGGGCCCGCATAGAGCGGTTCTGTGGGCAGGCGGTCCCAGTCGCGGTGCAGCGCCTCGACCACCCCACGAAATGCCCGCGCACCGACGCCGGCGTCGAGCATGTCGTCGACGGCCCGTGCCAGGTTGCCGGACCGCTCCGCCGTCGGGCCGCTGCCGAACAGGACGGTGGCGCACTCCTGCCACAGCGCTTCCACGGCCGCGGCCTCGGCGGTGTCCTGTTGGGCGGTCACCCGCGGCGGGATCCCGGCCTCGAGCGGGTTCTCGGAGAGCAGGCGCAGCGCGAAGGAGTGCAGTGTCCCGATCGCGGCCGTGTCGAGCCCGGCCAGGGCGTCGTCCGCGCGGGCGTCCCCCTCCGCACGCCGTTCCACCAGGTGGACGCGCAGCCGGTCGCGCAGCTCGGCGGCCGCCTTCTCGGTGAACGTGATGGCGGCGATCCGGTCGATCGGCACCGCGTCGTCCAGCAGGAGCGTGCTGAGACGGCGGACGAGGGCGTACGTCTTGCCGGTCCCGGCCCCCGCCTCGACGAACAGGGTGGCGGCGGTGTCCGTTTCGACGCGGTCGCGGGCGGCCTGGTCGGGGAGCTGGCTCATGAGGTCGTCTCCGATTCGGATTCGGTGGTCACCGCGGCGACCAGGCCCGCGAACGCGGGGTGGGACGAGATCGGCTCCTGGCCCGACAGCTTCTCCCATGCGCGGTCCAGCTCGTCGCCGCCGAGCAGGTTCGCCAGATCGCGCGAGGAGCCCCGGCCGCCCTTGAGCGGGAACCACCCGCGCTGGAGGGCGTCGATCAGGTGGCCGACGTCCTCGCGGACGCGGTCCATGACGTCCTCGGTGATGTCGAGCGAGATCTGCTCGAACTCCCCGCGCTCGGTGCAGTACCAGTACCGGGCCCCGCTCACCGGTGCCCGCCCGGCGGACTGGGCGGCCGCGGCGTAGAGGGGCAGCTGGAAACGGGTGCCGTGGAGGGTGGGATCGTCCACGGTCGGGCGGGCCTCCGCCTCGGGAGGCCTACCGGTCTTGTAATCGGTGACGCGCTGCGTGCCCGCGCGCACGTCGAGTCGGTCGATCGACCCGGCCAGGAGCACGGTCGCCGTGCCGGTCGACGTGGACACCTCGAACGGGATCTCGACGACCGCGCCGTCGCCGTCCGACCGCCCGAACCCGAGTTCCGTCGCGGCCGGCCGCCAGCCGGCGTCGAAGTCGGCGCTGTCCTCGGCGAACCACCGGTCGAGCTCGGCGGCGAGCATCATCTCGCGTCGGCGCCACAGGGAGGCGACCAGGCCGGGAGAGGCGGCGATCGCGGCCTCGCACTCGTGCCGGAGGGCCGCCATGAGCAGGTCCCGGTCCGGCCCGGAGCCGCTCTCGATCCGGGCGGATACGTACCGCTGGAGGATCGCGTGGACCAGATCGCCATAGTCGCGCAGGTCCATCTCGATGTCCGCCGCCGGATCGTCGAGCGTGCGCACCCGCAGGACGGTGGAGAGGAAGAACAGGTAGGGGCTCTGGGCCCAGTCCTCGAGCCGGGTCGGGGAGAGGGGCTGCTCGAGGACGGTGAGCAGGTCGGCGGCCGACGACACGTCGCCCGTGAACCGGGTGAACCGGCCCTGTCGGCGGTCGCGGCGCATCTCGTGGGCGGCCACGAGCAGCGCGGGGGCGTCGGGGCGCGTGCGCCACCCGCCGGCGGCGAGGTCGCGAAGCCGTAGTTCCGTCCGGGTGGCCGGGTCGGTCCCCAGGGCCACGGGCGGGGCCAGGACCCCGTCGACGAACGAGGACACGCCGATCACGGCAGCGCACCCGGCCACGTCCTCCTGCCAGCGGGTGGCGTGGACGGGCGAGCCGACGAGCCGGGAGAGCGTGGGGAGCAGCCAGCGGGACGGGATCCGGTCCCCACCGCCGCGCATCGAACCGCGGGGGAACGAGCACAGCCGGCGCTCGGAGCCGGCGGCCAGCGCGAGCTGGAGGACGCGGTAGCGCTCGTCGAGCACCTCGGCCGACGGGGGCTCGACGGATCCCTCGAGCAGCAGCGGGTCGGGCGCGTGGAGGACGGGCAGCAGCCCCTCGGCCATCCCCACCACGCAGACCGTGTCGAGGTCGCGGCCCACGGCGTCGTCGATCGGCCCGAGGGCCACGCCCGCGCCCTCCTCGCCGACCCGGTCGCCCACCGGATCGAGACGGGCGGTGACGGCGCCCGCCACGCGGTCCCGGGTGATGGCGGGTGCGATGGCGTCAAGGTCGGCC
>NZ_JAALDU010000245.1 GCF_014145015.1 Dietzia sp. E1
CCGGTCGCGTCCCCCTGCGGACCCGCCAGCCGGGACGGCCGCATCCACCTCTCCCGCACCGCCCACGACGCCGTCATCCGGGCGGTCCTCGTCGCACGCGTCGGGGTCGCGGACGAGGTACAGCCGGTCGATCTCGTCCCTCGAGCCGGCCCGGACGCGGCCGTCGTACGCGTGTACCGCGGCGATCTGCGTCGTGTCCGGGTCGATCTGCACACCCCGGGTCATCCCGAACAGATCCACCCACGGCTCCCCCTCGGCGAACTCACCGACTCCGTAGGCCGCCTCCACCCCGGTGCCCGCCTCGCCCAGCCAGTATTCGAACGCCGACGCGGCGTCCTCCGCACGCAGCCCCGCCAGATACCCGTCCGCACAGTTCTCGTGGACCACCACCAGGTGCACCGAGTCGATGCCCTCCCGCGCGCAGAACCGCGCGAGTCCCCGCGCCGGGCCGGGGTCGTGGAGGTCGTCGGGGTCCTCGAGGAGGTCGTCGTCCCCGGGGAATCCACGGCCGTCGTCCAGCAGCCCGTCGACGTCCATCCGCACCACCGGCCCCTGTCCACCGTCCGCGGTGCGACCGCACAGGATCACCACCGACCCCGGCCCCGGCGGGAAGCCGAGCATCGCCGGTATCGAGGCGATCAGCTCCTCCGGCGAGGTGATCACCACCGTCGCCCGCCCGTCCGTGCCGCCCTCGTCCTTCAACTCGCCCGTCGTCATCGCTCGCCGCCCGTTCGTCTCGCGCGTCCACGCCCCGTCGTGGCGCGGTCCGCGGGTGTCGTGCACCGGACCCACCATCGGCCACCCCGGCGGCCGCTCCCCGCCCCGGGACGCCGGACCGACGGCCGCCTGTGGAGGGAGACGGGGCCTGTGGGGATCGCGCGGGAATCATCTCGCGGGTGGTGACGTTGTGACAGTGGTGAACCCCCGTCCCGGATGGACGACCGGGCGAACCCCGCCACCGACGGACGGGGTGTGGTGACGAGAGGAGTCGACATGGCCAGGCACAGCGATCTGTACCGACTGATCGAACCCGTTCCCGACCTGCGTTCCGAGGACGGCCGCGGGCCGGTCCTCGTGCACGGACTGGAGGGCTTCTCCGATGCCGGACTGGCGATCCAGGGCGTGTCCGAGCATCTCCGCGAGAGCCTGGACTCCCAGCTCATCGTCGAGTTCGACGTCGACGAGCTCGTGGACTACCGCTCGCGCCGCCCGCATCTCAAGTACTCGTTCGACCGCTTCGCGGACTACAACGAGCCGACCATCCAGATGCACGCGGTCAAGGCCTCCGACGGAACGTCCTTCCTGCTCCTGTCCGGGCTCGAGCCGGATCTCAAGTGGGACGGCTTCACCGAGTCCGTGATCGACCTCGCCGGGTCCTTCGGGGTCCGGATGTCGATCGGACTGGGAGCGATGCCCCTCGGCGTCCCCCACACCCGGCCCACCAACTCGAGCGCCCACGCCAGCGATGTGGACCTCATCAAGGGGTTCTCCGCCTGGCCCGGCGAGTTCTCGGTGCCCGGCAACGTGACCTCCCTGCTCGAGCTGCGGATGGCCGAACACGGGATTCCCTCCGCGGGCTTCACCGTGCACGTGCCGCAGTACCTGTCGCAGACGGCCTACCCGGCAGCCGTGCTGCACCTGGTCGGCAGCATCGCCAAGATCGCCGACCTCGAGCTGCCCACCGCCGAGCTGGAGAAGGCCGCCGAGGAGTTCACCGCCCAGGTCAACGCGCAGATCGCGCAGAGCCCCGAGATCCTCACCGCCGTGGAGCTCATGGAGAAGCAGTACGACGAGTTCATGGAGACGCGCCTCGGTTCCGACTCCCTCAACCCGGGCGGCAAGCCACTGCCGTCGGGCGACGAGATCGGAGCGGAGTTCGAGCGGTTCCTCGCCCAGCAGACGGGCGACGGCGGGCAGGGCGACGACCCGCAACGCGACGGGTGACGCCCGCCGGCGACTAGGCTCGGCCGGGTGCAGCTGCCCCAACTCCTCACCGATCTCGACGACGTCCCCGCCGACCTCCACGAGGAGGCGGTGTTCGACGCGTTCGTGGCCTGGGCCGCGGACCGGGGTCTGACGCTGTACCCGGCCCAGGAGGAGGCCGTACTCGAGATGGCCGCCGGGAGCCACGTCGTGCTCGCCACCCCCACCGGGTCAGGCAAGTCCCTGGTCGCCCTCGGCGCCCACTTCGCCGCGATGGCCCGCGGTCAGCGCAGTTACTACACCGCGCCCATCAAGGCGCTCGTGAGCGAGAAGTTCTTCGCTCTGTGCGAGGTGTTCGGGGCCGAGAACGTCGGCATGCTCACCGGCGACGCCGCCGTCAACGCCGACGCCCCCATCGTCTGCGCGACGGCCGAGATCGTCGCCAACATCGCGCTGCGCGAAGGGGCGGGCGCCGAGATCGGGCAGGTGGTGATGGACGAGTTCCACTACTACTCGGAGCCCGACCGGGGCTGGGCGTGGCAGGTCCCGCTCATCGAACTGCCCGACACCCAGTTCCTGCTCATGTCCGCCACGCTCGGCGACGTGGACTGGCTGCAGGAGGACCTGCACCGGCGGACCGGTCGGCAGTGCGTCTACATCGGCGGCACCGAGCGCCCGGTGCCGCTCTCGTTCGAGTACGCGCTGTCCGGCGTCCACGAGTCGGTCGAGCTGCTGCTGCGCGACGGCAAAGCCCCCGTCTACATCGTCCACTTCACCCAGGCCGCCGCGCTCGAACAGGCCCAGGCGCTGACCTCGCTCGCGGTGGCCGACAAGGAGCGCAAGGCCGCCATCTCCGACGAGATCGGCGGCTTCCGGTTCACCACCGCCTTCGGCCGCACCCTGCGCAAGCTGCTGCTCCACGGCATCGGCGTCCACCACGCCGGGATGCTCCCCAAGTACCGGCGGCTGGTCGAGAGGCTGGCGCAGGACGGCCTGCTCACCGTCATCTGCGGGACCGACACCCTCGGCGTGGGCATCAACGTCCCCATCCGCACCGTCCTGTTCACCGGCCTGACCAAGTTCGACGGCCGCCGACAGCGCGTGCTCAAGGCGCGCGAGTTCCACCAGATCGCCGGGCGGGCTGGACGCGCCGGCTTCGACACCGAGGGTTTCGTCGTGGTGCTCGCCCCCGAGCACGAGATCGAGAACGCCAAGGCTGCCGCGAAAGCCGCCGCGAACCCCAAGAAGAAGGCCAAGGCCGCCAAGAAGAAGCCCCCGGAGGGCTTCGTCAACTGGTCACGGTCCACGTTCGACAAACTCGTCGGCGCCCGGCCCGAGCAGCTGACCAGCCGCTTCGAGGTGAGCAACTCGATGCTGCTCAACATCATCTCCCGGCCGGGCAGCTGCTACGACCACATGCGGCACCTGTTGCTGTCCTCCCACGAGACCCGCGCGCGGGTGCGCCACCACGTCCTGCGCGCCATCGAGCTGTTCCGAGGGCTGGAGGCCGCCGGGATCGTCGAGCGCCTGGCCGAACCGGATGACGACGGGCGGCACGTGAGGCTGACGGTCGATCTCCAACGGGACTTCGCGCTCAACCAACCCCTGGCGCCGTTCGCGATCGCGGCGATGGAGGTCCTCGACCCCGACTCCCCGACGCCCGAGCTGGACCTGGTCTCCGTCATCGAGGCCGTTCTCGACGACCCGCGCCCGATCCTCTACGCCCAGCAGCGGGAGGCACGCGGCGAGGCGATCGCCGCGCTCAAGGCCGACGGTGTCGAGTACTCCGAGCGCATGGAACTGGTCGAGGACATCTCCTGGCCCAAGCCTCTGGCCGACCTCCTCGCCGACGCCTACGACGCGTACCGGGCGGGGCACCCGTGGGTGGCCGGGATCGAACCGTCCCCCAAGTCGGTCATCCGGGAGATGGTCGAGCGCGGGATGACCTTCTCGGACCTGGTCTCGGCGTACGGGCTCGGCCGGTCCGAGGGCGCCGTCCTGCGCTACCTCACCGACGCCTACCGCGCGCTGCGCCAGACCGTCCCCGCCGACCGCCGGTCCGAGGAGTTCGACGACCTCGTGGAGTGGCTGGGCGAGCTGGTCCGGCAGGTCGACTCCAGCCTGCTCGACGAGTGGGAGCTGCTCACCGATCCCGACGTGTCCTCCGAGCGGGTCGCCGAGCTGGCCTTCGGCGAGACCGCGGGCGCAACCCGCCCGGTGACGGCGAACTCGCGGGCGTTCCGGGTGATGGTGCGTAACGCGATGTTCCGCCGCGTCGAGCTGCTCGCCCGCGACGACATCGAACGACTCGCCGAACTGGACACCGACGTGCCCGAGCACCCCGACTGGGACTCGGAGATCGACGCCTACTGGGACGAGTACGACGAGATCGGGACCGGGCCCGCCGCGCGGGGCCCGGCGCTGTTCACCGTGAGCGAGTCGGGCCCCACGGTGGCGCCGGGGACGTGGCGGGTCCGCCAGGTGCTCGACGACCCCGAGGGCGACCACGGCTGGGCGATCGAGGGTGTGGTGGATCTCGCCGCCAGTGACGAGGCCGGCGAGGTCCGCTTCGCCTCACTCGCACTTCACGGGTGAGTCGCCACCGACCGGGGGCCGCCCACCGGGCCGGGGACCGTACGATGTCCGACGAACCCCCACCCGATGACTGGAGGCCTGCTGTGACCCCCCGCGTTCTCTACAAGCGACTCGCTCTGGCGGAGGTGGTCACCTGGACTCTCCTGATACTGGGGATGATCGGCAAATACGGCTTCGGGCAGGACTGGGCCACCTCGGTGGGCGGCGGCGTCCACGGATTCGTGTTCCTGTGCTACGTCGTGGCGACCCTGGCGGTGTGGACGGACAAGCGCTGGTCCGCCGGCACCGGGATCCTCGGTCTGGCCTCGGCGGTGATCCCGTACGCCACGGTCCCGTTCGAGCGGTCCGTCGAGCGCCGTGGCCTGCTCGAGGGCCCGTGGCGGCTCGGCCCGGGCGGCGACCGGCCCGACGGCCCGGCGGACCGGGTACTCGCCTTCGCGCTACGCTCGCCCGTCGTGGCGCTGCTGGTCACCCTGATCGTGGTGGCGATCGTGTTCTCGCTGCTGGTCACCGCCGGCCCGCCCACCGAGTGGTTCTCGTGAGCCAGACCCGCGAGCCCGGCCGCCGCGAGCTCAACAAGGCCGACAAGCAGCGGCGCATCCACGCCGCCGCCCTCGAACTGTTCTCCCGGCACGGCTACTCGACCGTCACGACCCAGCAGGTGGCCGACCGCGCCGAGGTCGGGACGGGGACGCTCTTCCGCTACGCCCAGTCCAAGGGCGAACTCCTGTGCATGGTCGCCAACGAGGAGTTCCGCGCGATGGTCGAGTCCGTTCCCGAGACCGGGGACCCGGTCGAGGACCTGGTCGTCCTGTGCGAGCCCCTGCTGGTGGCGCTCGACAGGCAGCCCGAGAACATCGCCGCCTATCACCGCGAGACGTTGTTCGGGGAGGCCGGCCCCCACCGGGCCGAAGCGCAACGCATCCTCGGCGAGCTGCGGGAGCTCATCGCCGCCGTACTCGCGGGGTACGCGGGCGGCGCGGTGACACCCGCGGACATGGCCGGCGCCGCCCAGACCGTGTTCGACGTCCTCTACATGACCATCGTGCGGTGCGGCGTCGAGCGCTCCTCCGCCAGCGAGGGACGAAGGGAACTCGAGGTGCACGTCCGGCGGGTCCTCTACGGCGTACTGACCGACCGCCCCGAGGGCGGCCCCACGTCGGACCCCGGCGACGGCGTCGACTCGACGGTCTGACGGGGCCGTGAGCGGACCCCGGTGGCGCGTGTCACTATGCGGCGGGCGAGACTGACCTCATGACCGAGGTTGACCAGACCACCGCCCGCCCCGTCAAGGACGCCTCCACCGTGATGGTGATCCGCGACTCCGATGCCGGCCCGGAGGTGTTCGTCGCGCGCCGCGTGAAGGGCATGGCCTTCGCCGGCGGGATGACCGTGTTCCCCGGGGGTGGCGTCGACGCCGCCGACGACGACCCCGACCTCGCCTGGACCGGCCCCGCCCCCGCGTGGTGGGCCGAGCGCCTCGGCTGTGACGAACCGCGCGCACGGCGGCTGGTCTGCGCCGCCGCCCGCGAGACCTTCGAGGAGTGCGGCGTCCTCCTCGCCGACCACCGGGACGGCGCGCCCGTCTCCGACGCGGGGCGGTACCACGCGGCGCGCACCGAGCTCGAGGCCCACGAGCTGTCGTTCAGTGCCTTTCTGGCCCGCGAGGAGCTGTCCCTCGCCGCGGATCGCCTGCGCCCGTTCGACCACTGGATCACCCCGTCGGTCGAGCCCCGCCGGTACGACACCCGGTTCTTCCTCGCCGCGCTACCCGTGGGTCAGGAGCCCGACGACCAGACCACCGAGGTCGACCTCACCATGTGGGCGCGCCCGGTCGACCTGCTCGCCGACTTCCGCGCGGGTCACTCCATGCTCCTCCCTCCCACCTGGACCCAGCTCCGTCACCTGTCTGAGTTCCCGGACGTCGCCGCCGCCCTGGCGGCGGAACGCACGATCTCACCGATCGAGCCGGAGATCATCGAGCACCGCGGCGGCATCCGGGTGGGCTTCGACGGTTCCGACGAGTACTGGGCGGACCACCAGGCAGGGCACGCGCGCGAGAACGCCTGACCAGGCGCCGACGATCCCTGGCCCCTGCGGGTCGGACACCGCCCGAACCGCTGACGGGCGCGGTGACTCGATGGTTGACTGCCAAGCATGCCGGCATTCGAGTTCGACGTGGACGCGTCGATCGCCGCCGGGTGGGACCGGTTCGCCTCCCGCCTGGCGGATCTCCTGCGTGACCTGATCCCCGGTGCCACCTTCGACCTGGCGGTGCCCGTCCTCGGCGCGCCGTCGCCCCTCACGCCGTTCATCCGCTTCACCGCGGTGGGACAGCGGCGACTCGAAGCCGAGGTCTCCGGGGGTGGATCGGACGACGCCCCCGCCCCGCTGCGACCCGCGCAACTCGCGCAACTGGCCGCGCTCGGCTGGCGGGCCGCGGACGCCGAGGCGACGGCGATGCCGACACCCGGGCCCCAGGTCGCCCTGCCCACGGACCGGGCCACCGAACTCGCCCACCTCGTCGCCGGCACGCTCGAGCAGGTCTTCGGAATCCGACATCCGGTCTTCCTCCACGACGTGGCCGACGTCGACGACCCGGACGCCCGGGCTGCGGCGTCCGGCCCGGATCCCGCGGACGCGAGCGCGGCACGCCCCGGCGGCCCCACGGAACCACACCGGAGCGGCGACGAGGACGACTTCCGCCCGCAACCCATCACCGACCCCGACCAGGCGACCAGGGCGGTGGGCGCGGCGCTCGCCGAGGTCTACCGCAGACGCATGCACCCCGACGAGCACGACGTGTTCACCGTTCCCGCGGGCTGTGTCCTGCTCTTCGTGCGCGCACACCGCTCCCTCCCCCTCATCGTGTTCCGCAGCCCGCTGGTGACCGGGGTGCAGGACACGGCGGCGGCCGAGACCGAGGTCGCGATCCTCAACCGCGACTCACTGTGGTGCCGGTACGTGTTCGACGGCTCGACCATCACGGCCGAGTCGGAGTTCGTCGACAGGGTGTTCGTCCCCGTCAACTTCAAGATCCACCTCGCCGAGATCACCGCCGAACTCGACGACGTCTACCCCGATCTCGCGCGACGAGTCGCCGGCGGGAACTCCCGCGACCTGCGCGCCTCCGACGATCCCGGCACCGGTGAGACGTAGGATCGGCACCGCCGGGAAGGGCCCGGCGCCCGATCCCGCCACAGGAGTGCCCATGCGTCGCGCCGCCCTCGTCGCCGTGGTCACCGCAGCGACCATGCTCACCAGTTCCTGTTCGCTCGTCGGAGACGACGAACGTCGCGGAGTACCCGCCCCAGCCGCCGCACCGAGCGGGCCGCTGCCCACCTCCCAGCAGTTCGACCGGCCGTTCCCGGTGTCCGCCGAGAACTGGGACGCCACCGTCACGGTGTCGAACCTGCGGTTCGTGCAGTCCTACTCGTACCCGGACCCCGTCCTCGTGGTGGACGTGCGCGCGGTCCAGTCCGCCGGCCAACCGGAGATCGGCCCCGAGGACCTCACCGCCTATGACCCGTCGGGCAGGCCGTTCGAGCGGATCACCGACCCCTCCGGGACAGTGCCCGACCCGCTCGTCCCGTCGGTGATGACGACCCCCGGGCAGGAGATCAACGGCATGGTGGCGTGGACCGTGCCCCGTGGAGCCAGGGTCGGCCGCATCGACCTGACGAGCCCGTCCACGATCGGATCGATCACGGTGACGCGCCAGCCCGTCGACCCGACGCCGTCCTAGTCACCCGCCGGGACCGCTCCCGCCGGATCCGCCGCGACGTACGTCCACCGCCCTCCCCTGCGCTCGAACAGGGAACGCTCACGCACCAGACCCCGGTCGCCGAGCTCGACGTACCTCGCCTCGAACTCGACCACCCCGCCGTCGTCACCCTCGCCCCCGGCGACCACCTCCAGGACGGTGAGCCCGGTCCACTCCACACCCGACGCCTCCACGACCGGCGGACGCGTCCGCGGATGCCACGTACGCCAGAGGTGGTCCGTCCGCCCCAGCGCGAACGCCGTATAGCGCGAGCGCATCAGCTCCTCCGCCGTCCGCGCGGGCACCCCGTCCTCCACGAGCGGGCCACAACACGCCCCGAGATCGACCCCACTGCCACACGGGCACGCACTCATCCGTCCGCTCCGTTCCCCGATGATCCGCCCAGGCTACCGACCCCCGAGGCCACCCCTGCCGACCCCCGCGACGCGGACCCCGCTGCCCCCGCCGGACTATCGTGAACGGTGACATGTCTGGACTAGCCTCCCTCCGTTCCCTCGCGCGGCGCCGCGCCGACCCCGACCTCGCCGCCCTGCGGGTACGGTCCTGCCGCGACCTGTGCAACTGGAACCGCACGCCCGTCGAGCGCCGCGGCGAGCCCCTGTTCGCGTGCCGGGGCTGCGGCTCCCAGTGGGTCCCCAGCGAGCAGTGGACGCCGCGCGAGGCCGACGGCGCCATCCCACCGGCCGTCCTCGAGCTGCTCCGCTCGGACGACTGACTTCACGACCCGACCGCCGCACGCCGCTATAAGGTCAGACCATGACCGACACCCCCTCACTCGCCCCCTCCACCGCCGCCTCCAACACCATTGACGCCACCCTGCGCCGATCGGCGTCCCGGTTCCCCGACCGCCTCGCCCTGACCTTCGCGGACCGTCGCTGGACCTACGCCGCCCTCGACGCCGCCGTCGACCGCGTCGCCACCCTGCTCGCCGGGCACGGTCTCGAGGACGGCGCCCGCATCGCGGCATACGGCGTCAACTCGGACGCCTACCTCATCGCCTTCCTCGCGACCTCGCGGGCGGGTTACATCCACGTACCCGTGAACTACGCCCTCACGGGGGGTGAGCTCGAGTACCAGCTCACCGACTCGGGGGCCTCGCTCGTCCTGGTCGACCCCGCCCAGGCGCCCACTCTCGATGCGGTCCTCGACAGCCTGCCCGCCCTGACACCCCTCGCGCTGCAGCCCGCCGCCGGCGAGGCACCTGACGGCACCGTGTTGGGTACCGCACTCGAGACCGGCGACGTCACGCCCGTCGACTCGCCCGCCTCCGGCGACGACCTCGCCCAGCTGCTGTACACCTCGGGTACCACCTCGCGGCCCAAGGGCGCGATGATGACCCACTCCGCGCTGGTCCACGAATACCTCAGCTGCATCCTGTCCCTTGATCTGACCGCCGATGACGAGCCGCTCGTGACCATGCCGCTCTACCACTCCGCGGCGATGCACGTGTTCGCGATGCCGTATCTGTCACTGGGCGCGACCGTGCACCTGATGGCCGCCCCTGACGTCCCCGAGATCCTGCGCCGCATCGAAGAGGACGGGATCGGCTCCCTGTTCCTCGCACCCACCGTCTGGGTCCCCCTCGCGTCCCACCCGGACCTCGAGCGTCGCGACCTGTCGAGCCTCCGCAAGGCCCAGTACGGCGCCTCGATCATGCCCGTGACCGTTCTGCAGCGCCTGCGGGCCAGGTACCCGGAACTGGGGTTCTACAACTGTTTCGGCCAGTCCGAGATCGGCCCGCTCGCCTGCGTCCTGCGCCCCGAGGAGCACGACGACAGGCCGGCCAGCGCGGGTCGACCGGTCTTCTTCGTCGAGGCCCGGGTGGTCGACGAGTCGGGACTCGAGGTCGCCGACGGCGAGCGGGGCGAGGTGGTCTACCGCTCCCCGCAGCTGTGCAGGGGCTACTGGAACAAGCCCGACGCCACCCGCGAGGCGTTCCGTGACGGGTGGTTCCATTCCGGGGACCTCGTCGTGCGGGACGCCGGGGGGTACATCGAGGTCGTCGACCGCATCAAGGACGTCATCAACACCGGCGGTGTCCTGGTGGCCTCCCGCGAGGTCGAGGACGCCGTGTACCAGGACGAGCGGGTCGCGGAGGTGGCGGTCATCGGTACGCCCGACCCGAAGTGGATCGAAGCGGTGACCGCCGTCGTGGTCCTCAAGGACGGCGCGGAGGCCACTGAGGACGAGATCATCGCGGGCACGCGAGAGTACCTGGCACCGTTCAAGGTGCCCAAGCGCGTCGTGTTCGTCGACGAGCTGCCCCGCAACCAGTCCGGCAAGTTGCTCAAGCGCGAACTCCGGCAGGGGTGAGCCGGGCGGGCGGCGGTCAGCCGAGCCGTTCCAGGACCTCGCGCGCAACCAGCGCGGGGTCCTCCTCGGGCAGCCAGTGGCCTCGGTCGGTGAGCGGGACGAACCGGTACTCCCCCGTCATCCTGGCCGCCGTCGCCTCGGCCCCGCTCCGCGCGATCGCCGGATCCTGACCGCCCCACAGATAGGTGGTGGGGACGGAGACGCCGGGCAGCTCGTACCGTCTCATCGCGCGGTACCAGTTGAGCGCGCCCGTCAGCGCGGACCGGTCCCCGAGCACCTCGAGATGTCGGCCCACGAGATCGTCCGGGACCTGCCCGCCGAACATGACGCGCAGGCGGCGGGCCCCGTCCTCGAGCAGCACGTCCTCGGCCTTACCCTCCTGCCGGAACAGCCCGAAGTAGGCCGACCGCGCCTGCTGGTCGGGATCGGACGCGATCGCGTCGCCGAACGCCCCGAGATGCGGGACGGAGATGGCGGTGAGGCTCGCGACCCGGCTCGGGTG
Organism: Dietzia sp. E1; assembly: GCF_014145015.1. GTDB lineage: Bacteria > Actinomycetota > Actinomycetes > Mycobacteriales > Mycobacteriaceae > Dietzia > Dietzia cinnamea_A. The sequence goes on from NZ_JAALDU010000245.1 coordinate 11,118, forward strand.
GTGGGCGGCGAGCCACCACGCGACGCATGCGCCCCAGTCGTGCCCGAGCACGTGTGCGCGCTCCAGGCCGAAGCGGTCCATCACCGCGAGCGCGTCGGCGGCCAGGTGCTCGATGGCGTACGCCTCGACGCCGTCCGGCCGGGCACCGGGTGAGTAGCCCCGTTGCATCGGAGCGAGCACCCGGACGCCCTGGCCGGCGAGCCCCTCCGCGACGCCCGCCCACTCCCACGCCGATTCGGGGAAACCGTGCAGTGCCAGCACCGTGCGCGCCGGCTCCACTGCCGGTGTCCCGCCGTCCCCCTCCCAGACGAGCACGTCGAGCGCGCCGACCGGGATCTCCACTGTGACCGTGCGTGGTTCCATGCGCGGACCCTAACCGGTCCGGGACTCACCGCGGGCGACTTCCCGGGGGCGTGTGGGTGGACGATCCGCGGGAGGACACCCGGGCGCGCCGTTCGTTCCAGTCGTGGACCAGCCACATCTCCACCACCAGCGGATCGACCGCGGCCTCGCGGGCCCACGTGCCGACCACGTCGAGGTAGCGCTGGTAGCGCCGGGGCGTCAGCCGGGCGGAGGACTCGATCTCGGTCCACCCGGCGTGCACGAGGGTCCCGATCCCGGCGGGGTCGACCGGCACGATGCTCTGTGCCGACCACGCCATGCCCAACGAGGACAGGTAGAGCGAGGCGAGCGGGTACCCCAGGTCCGGGACGCCGCGGCCGGCGCCCGCGGGCGCGCCGTGACGCAGCAGGTTCATGGCCTCCACCGGCGCGTCGAGCCAGTCCACGACCTCGTGCAGCACCAGGGGATAACCGTGGGGTGACACCGAGCGCCATCCGGCGCGGTCGCGGGCGGGGACGCGGAAGTCGGGCAGTCCCCGCTTCACCCCGGACCGGAGCGGGTGAGCGGACAGCCATGCCGCGCACATGTAGAGCGCCACCACGGATTCCTCCAGGCTGCCGCGGGCGCGGCGGCCCGCCGCCCACAGATCACTCCTGCGCAGGTACCCGGACCCGGACTCCACGATCCCGCCGTCGGGCCCTCCCGCGACGAGGCGGAGGTCGATCCCCCTCTCCGCGAGCCGGAGATTCCAGCGGTCGAGGTCGATCTCCACGTACTCGTCCGCCACGAGCAGGGCGGGCGGCTGGGCGCGGCACCAGTCGAGACAGTCCGCGGGTAGTTCGGGCGCGAGGCGGGGTCCGGTGGTGGTCATGCCTGCACGGTGTCATACGGGTACGACACTCCCCGGACCCCGAGCCCGACCCCGCCCCGGATGCTGCTCAGTCCTGCGCGAACGCCTCGAGGGGCGGGCACGAGCAGACGAGGTTCCGGTCTCCGTACGCGCCGTCGATCCGGCGGACGGCGGGCCAGACCTTCGGCCGCCAGGCCGACCCGAGGGGGTAACCGGCGACACTGCGCGGGTACGCGTGGTCCCACTCGTCGGCGGAGACGCTCTCGGCCGTGTGGGGCGCTCCGCGCAGCGGGTTGTCCTCCACGGTCCACTCGCCGGCGGCGACGCGGTCGATCTCCGCGCGGATCGCCGCCATCGCCTCGCAGAACGCGTCCAGCTCGGCCAGGTCCTCGCTCTCCGTCGGCTCCACCATCAGGGTGTTGGGCACCGGGAAGCTCATGGTGGGCGCGTGGAACCCGTAGTCGGCCAGCCTCTTGGCCACGTCGTCGATCGAGATGCCGACCGAGTCGATGAGCGGACGCAGGTCGAGGATGCACTCGTGCGCGACCCAGCCACCCTCGCCGGAGTACAGCACCGGGAAGTGCTCGCCGATGCGTCGGGCCAGGTAGTTGGCGCTCGCGATCGCGGTCAGCGTGGCCTTACGCAGGCCGTCGGCGCCCATCATCCGGATGTACGCCCAGGTGATGGGCAGGATCGAGGCGGAGCCGAACGCCGCCGCCGAGACCGCGCCGCCCGAGCCCAGCCCGGACTCGTGCGGATGGCCGGGGAGGAACTCGCGCAGGTGCTCGGCCACAGCCACCGGACCGACGCCCGGTCCGCCGCCACCGTGCGGGATGCAAAAGGTCTTGTGCAGGTTCAGGTGGCTCACGTCGCCGCCGAACCGGCCCGGGCGCGCGACGCCCACGAGCGCGTTGAGGTTCGCGCCGTCGATGTAGACCTGGCCGCCCGCGTCGTGGACGATCGCGCAGATGTCCTCGATGTCGTGCTCGTACACGCCGTGGGTCGACGGGTAGGTGATCATGATCGCCGCCAGCTCGGAACCGTGCTTGTCGACCTTCGCCCGCAGGTCGTCGACGTCCACGTCGCCGTTCTCGCGGCAGGCCACCACGACCACCTTCATGCCGGCCATCACGGCCGACGCGGCGTTCGTCCCGTGCGCCGAGGACGGGATGAGGCAGACCGTCCGGTCGTCGTCGCCGCGGGAGCGGTGGTACTCGCGGATGGCCAGCAGGCCCGCGTACTCGCCCTGGCTGCCGGCGTTGGGCTGGAGGCTGACGGCGGCGTAACCGGTGATGTCGACCAGCCACTGCTCGACGTCTCCGATCAGCTCGCGGATCCCGGCGGTCTGCTCGGCCGGGGCGAAGGGGTGGAGCCGGTTGAACTCCGGCCACGTGATCGGTTCCATCTCGGTGGTGGCGTTGAGCTTCATGGTGCACGAACCGAGCGGGATCATGGTCCGGTCCAGCGCCATGTCCTTGTCGGACAGCGCCCTGAGGTACCGCAGCATGGCCGTCTCGGTGCGGTAGCGGACGAACGCCTCGTGCTGCAGGAACTCGCTCGTGCGGTCACCGTGGGTCGGGTCGACCGTGATCTCGGTGCGGGCGGCGTCGGCACCGAACGCGTCGAGGACGATCCCCACGTGCTCGGCGGTGGTGGCCTCGTCACACGAGACGGACACCGTGTCGTCGTCGATCTTCCACAGGTTCACGCCGCGCGCGGCGGCAGCGCCGAGCACCTCGTCGGCGCGGCCCGGCACGCGGGCGCCGACGGTGTCGAAGAACGCGTCGTGCAGCACCTCCGCCCCGGCTGCGCGGAGACCGTCGGCAAGCGCGGCGGCATGGGCGTGGACGCGCCGGGCGATGGCCGTGAGGCCCTCCGCGCCGTGGTAGGAGGCGTACATCGCGGCGAGGACGGCCAGCAGGACCTGCGCGGTGCAGATGTTGGACGTGGCCTTCTCGCGACGGATGTGCTGCTCCCGCGTCTGCAGGGCCAGTCGGTAGGCGACGCGCCCGTCCTCGTCCGTCGAGACACCGACCAGCCGGCCGGGGAGGTTCCGTGCGTGCGCGGAGCGACACGCCAGGAACCCGGCGTGGGGTCCGCCGAAGCCCATGGGGACGCCGAACCGCTGCGTGGTGCCGAAGCACGCGTCCGCGCCCTTCTCCCCCGCCGGCGTGTGGACCGTCGCGGCCAGCAGGTCGACGCCCGCGGCGACCATGACGCCGCGCTCGTGGCACTGCTCGATGAGGGGCGCCACATCGGCGACGCGGCCGGAGGCGCCGGGGGTCTGGACCAGGGCACCGAAGAACTCACCGTCCGGGAGCCCGTCGTCGACGAGGTTCGCCGTGACCAGTTCGATGCCGAGGGGCTCGGCCCGGGTGGCGAGGATCGCCGCGGTCTGGGGGAAGATGTCGGCGTCGACGGCGAAGCGGGGGCTCTTGGACGAGCGGTTGGCCCGTCGCAGCATCGTCATGGCCTCGGCCGCGGCGGTCCCCTCGTCGAGCATGGAGGCGTTGGCCATGTCCATGCCCGTCAGGTCCGAGACCATCGTCTGGAAGTTCAGCAGCGCCTCGAGACGGCCCTGGCTGATCTCCGGCTGGTACGGGGTGTAGCCGGTGTACCAGGCCGGGCTCTCGATGATGTTGCGAATCAGCACCGGCGGCGTGAGGGTGTCGTAGTAGCCCTGCCCGATCATGGACACCGCGACGGTGTTGCGGTCGGCCAGCGCCCGCAGCGCCGCGAGGGTGTCGGCTTCCGACAGCGGCTCCGGGAGCGCGTTGATGCCTGCCGCCCGTCCGTCCGAGCCGACCTCGTCGAGGATGACCGAGGGGACGGCGCGCTCGGCGAGCTCGTCCAGGGAGCCGACGCCGATGGTGTCCAGGATCCGCGCGAGTCCGTCGGCATCGGGGCCCAGATGGCGGGCGACGAACTCGCCTCCGGTCCGGGCAGTGTGGGGGGTCGTCGTCACAGGTGCTCCTCAGGTGGCGGGGCCGCCCGGACAGGCGGCCTGCGGGCCGGTGCTCCCTCTCCGCTCTGTCCCCTGCCGGACGGGTGCCGGCGCCTGAGAGATTCGCGGGACCCTCACGACGGACCCCCGCTTTCCCCGTGGGCGGGTGGTCTGTTCCACCGCTCTCCAGAGGCGTTCGACGACCGCACGGTCCGGGTGCCTGAGAGATTCTCGGAGAGGAGTTGCTCCTTCGGCGCCCGCGGCCATGGCCGCGGAGCTCTCCCGTGGGACGCGTGAACGCACCGCCGAGTCTAGACGACGACGGCCGACTAGCCGGTACGGCGTGAGGCGCGGGCCCGGCGGCGAGCGGCGAGCTCGTCCTCCACGGGCGCGACGATGTCGTCCTCGGTCACCGTCTCCGCGGGGAACTCGGAGATCGAGCCGGCGAGCTCACGCATCGCGCCGCCGATCCCGATGCCGAACACCCCCTGGCCGCCCTGGAGCAGGTCGAAGACCTCCTCCTTGGACGTGCACTCGAATACGGTCCGGCCGTCGGAGAACAGGGTGATGGTGGCCAGGTCCTCCACACCCCGCGACCTGATCTGATCGACGGCCTTGCGGATGTTCTGCAGGGAGATCCCGGTGTCCAGCAGCTGCTTGACGATCTTGAGGACCAGGATGTCCTTGAACGAGTAGAGGCGCTGGCTGCCCGATCCGGCGGCGTTCCGGATCGACGGCACGACGAGGTCGGTGCGTGCCCAGTAGTCGAGCTGACGGTAGGTGATACCGGCGATCTGGCACGCGATGGGCACCCGGTACCCGCTGGTGCCGTCCGGGATCCCGTCGTCGGGGAACAGTCCGGGCTGCACCTCGTCGAAGGACGCCTGCGTCCCCTCGACGGCGTCACCGAAGAGGCTCGGCGTGTTCGGTACGGCGTCGGACGGCTCCGAGACCCGGGTGTGGTCGGCCACGATTGCTCCCTCAAGCTGCGGGTGCCGCCTCGTTCGGGGCGGCACGGTACCGGGACGAGACCCGGATCCTGGACGCGTGAACACCATCGGTGTAGTTCACTGGGGGCAACGCTATGCCCGCCGCGGTCCACTATCAATAGGACACGCGGTAAACCTCAACCTCAAGTTGAACTTGAGGCTCATCCGTCACCTGCGAGTTGGTGCAGCAGTGACTGGAGGGATCGCCGAATCCGCTGCTCAGGAGGTGGATCCGCCGGGATTCTCGGCCGGCCCGCCGCCTCCGAGGAAGTCGTCCGGGCTCACCTGGTCCAGGAACTCACGGAAGGCCTCGACCTCTTCCTCGCCCTGCTCGACGAGCGAGATGCCGACCTCGTCGAGCACCTCGGGACTGACCAGGACGGGCGAGGCCGTGCGGAGCGCGACCGCGACCGCGTCGGACGGGCGCGCCGACACACGGGTGTTCGCGAACACGAGTTCCGCGAAGAACGTCCCCTCCGACACCCCGATGATCTCGACCTTCTCCAGAGGGTGGGAGAACGTCTCGAGAAGTGTGGCCAGCAGGTCGTGGGTCAACGGCCTGCTCGGCTGGACCCCCTGCTGCTGGAGACTGATCGCCGCGGCCTCGGACGCGCCGATCCAGATCGGCACGTACCGCCCACCGTCCTTCTCGTGCAGGATCAGTACGGGCGCGTACTCCGGCTCCTCGAAACGGATACCGACGACGTCGACCTCTCGCATGTTCTTCCCCATGTTCTCCGCCTCTCCCACGTCACCAGCGTAGCCCTGATCCGGTTCGGCGCGAGCGGACGCGGGGCCCTCAGGGCTCCAGTGCGTGCCTCACGGCCACGGTCACCAGGGTCGAGTGCAACGACACCGACAGTGCGGCGATCTCCCGCGCCAGCTCGGCGGCCCGGTCCCGGGCGTCCGCGTCCCCCTGGCGGGCTACCGGGCCGGCGATCTGGGTGATCAGCCCGGTCTGACGATCGGCCGCGGTCCTGAGGCTCCGCAGGTGGCGTACGTCCACCCCGTGGGTGGCGAGATCGTGCGCGGTGCGAGCGATGAGGACCGCCTCGGGATCATAGAACCCACCGGGCCCCGCGGCGATCAGGCCGGCGTCGACGAGAGCGTCCACGAGCCCGGCGTCGACGCCGGACTGTTCGATGACGTTCTCCCGGGTGAGACGCTTGACGGTGTCGCTGCGGAAATCGTCCGGCGTCGACCCGGGCACGCCGTCTGCGCCGGGCCGCGGCCGGAGCGCCGTGGTCGACCCGTCGGCGATCGCCGCGTCGAGGGCGTCGAGCTCCTGGCGGATCACCTTCAACGGCAGGTACCTGTCGCGCTGGGCGGTCAGGACGTACCGCAGGCGCTCCCGGTCCTCGACGCTGAAGCGCCGGTAACCGCTCGCCGTGCGCTCAGGGGTGACCAGCCCCTCGTTCTCGAGGAACCGGACCTTCGACACCGTGAGGTCCGGGAACTCCGGACTCAGAAGTGCGATGACGCCTCCGATGGAGAGGAACTCCTCCTCTTTCGGGGCGCCCTGTCCGGCGGCTGTCACTGCCCGGGCGTACCCGTCAGGAACACCAGGCGGAACTTGCCGATCTGGACCTCGTCACCATTGGACAGCGACGCGGAGTCGACGGGCTCACGGTTGACATAGGTGCCGTTGAGCGAGCCCACGTCGACGACGGTGAAGGTCTCGCCCTCACTGCGGAACTCCGCATGCCGACGGCTCACGGTCACGTCATCGAGGAAGATGTCGCTGTCTGGATGACGACCGGCGGAGGTGGTGCTCTGGTCGAGAAGGAACCGCGAACCCGCGTTGGGTCCGCGCTTGACGACGAGCAGGGCCTGCCCCTCGGGGAGACCCTCGACACCCGTCACCGCGGAATCGGACTGCGCCGACTGCTGATCGGACTCATTGAGGAGTTCGGCACGGAACACGGAGGTGGTCTCGGCGGTCGCCTCGGGCATGTTCTTGTTCTCGGTCACGTTGGTCTCTCCTCGTCCGAGCCCGTCAGCGGGCTCACCGTACGGTGCAGTTGATTCTATGTCGGAGTCGTCGCCCGCGGGGTCCGGGGGCGTCGGCGATCCGCTCAGCTCTCCGTGATCTTCGCGTACCCGTCGGAGTCCAGCGTCTGCTCGAGCTGGGCCTCAAGGTCCTCGATATCGGCGATCTCGAGAACGACGATCCATCCCTCCCCGTACGGGTCGGAGTTGACCAGCTCGGGGGACGTCTCGAGCGCGGTGTTCACCTCGACGACCTTGCCGCTGAGCGGCGCGTACAGGTCGGAGACGCTCTTGGGTGACTCGACCTCGCCGAACGGCTCACCCGACTCCGTCTCGCCCCCGACGTCGGGCAGCTGGACGAACACGATGTCGCCGAGCTTCGACTGCGCGTACTCGGTGATGCCGATACGCACCCGCGTGTCCGACACCCGTTCCACCCACTCGTGCTCATCGGTGTACCGGAGCTGGTCGGGGATGTTCTGATCGCTCACTGACGCGCCCTTCTCGAGTGGCTCACTACGAATTCCATCTGGCGACATTACACACCGTCGCGCCCGCCCACAGCAGCCGATCGAGCCCGGCGGAGGGGAACCGCGCGGACGATGTTCAGTGCCTGCCACAGGTAGATGCCACCGCTCCAGACGTACAGACCGACACCCCAGTAGAGGCATGCCTCGCCGATGATCTGGAACCCCTCGCCGCCGGGCGCGTCCGCGTAACCGGCCAGCAGCAAGGGGAACGACCAGAACAGCGCGAACGTCGCCGCCTTGCCGAGGTACGTGACCTCCGGGTCGAGGCCGCGCCGTCGGTAGACGGGCAGGGTGGTCACCAGCAGCAGGTCTCGGGCGACGAGCACGACGACGATCCACGCGGGGATGAAACCCGCCAGCGCGAACGTCACCGGAACCGCCGCCACGAGGATCCGGTCGGCGATGGGGTCGAGCCGCTCCCCCCACGTCGAGCGCATGTTCCACAGTCGCGCGATCTTGCCGTCCAGCCAGTCCGAGACGACCAGGACGCCGAGGAGCCATAGCGCCAGCATCGCGTCGTCCCACACGAGGATGCTGACGATCAGCACGGGGATGAGGGCGATCCGACCCAGCGAGATCGCGTTGGGCAGGGTCCAGAAGCGGTCGCTGACCCGCGGGTCGCGCGATGGGCTCTCGGGCCCCAGGCCGGGCGGGACCGCCGCGGACAGATGCCCGCCCCGCGGTGGCGGGATGCGGGCGCCCAGAACCCGAGCCTCGCCGGTTCGCCACTCCCTCAGGTCGGTCTCGCGCCCTCCCTCGCGTGCCGCACTCATCGGAACGTCGACATCATCCCGGAGAAGACGCTACCGCCGGCAGCCATCGGGTTGTCGTGCACCATGTACGTCCAGGTCGACGTGGGGCGCGCCATGGAATTGGCCTCCAGATCGACTCCGTCGGCAGTGAACTCGATCTCCGCGAACGTGGCCTCCGACTCGCGGACCGCGTCTGCCGCGAGATCGCGGAAGTGGTCGATCGCGATGCGGTGGAATTCGTCGAGGGGGTTCTCCCGGCCGAGGGCGCGGAGGTGGATCGACTCGCGGACGTCGTTCATCGTCTCCAGGTGACGAGCCCAGCCACGGTCGAGGTGCCACAGCATGATCTCGCGGCACCCCCGGACCACCGCGTCGCGTCCGTGTGCCTCCACCAGCCGCGCACTCCGCTCGGGATCATGCGCGGTGAGCTCCTCGAACGCCTTCTCCGTGCGGAGCAGAGCGCTCCTGCGCTCGGCGAGGATCTCGCGCTGCTCGGCGAGGAGCCGACTGTATCGCCAGGTGTTGGCGTGGATCTCCAGCATCTGCCCCTCGGTGACCCGCTGCGCGTGGTCGACGGCGTCCCGCCCCCGATTGCCCTTGAGCAGCCCGGTGATCCTGTCGTGGGCGGAGGGGATCTTCTCCGGCTCGAGCGCCGACGTCACCACCGGATCGTCCATCGCCGCGAAGAAGACCGAACTGCCCGGATCGCCCTGACGCCCGGCCCGGCCCCGCAGTTGGTTGTCCAGCCGCTCGGTGCGGTGCCGGCCCGTGCCCACGACGTGGAGTCCGCCGAGCGCGACGACCTCGTCGCGCCGGGCCTCGTCGGATCCGCCGAGCCGGATGTCCGTCCCGCGGCCGGCCATCTGCGTGGAGACGGTGACGTTTCCGACGTCGCCGGCCTCCGCGATGATGGACGCCTCCTCCTCGTCGTTCTTGGCGTTGAGAACCGAGCACCGGACGCCCTTTTCCGCGAGCCGGGCTGCCAACGCCTCGGACTCGGCCACGTCGTGGGTGCCGACCAGCACCGGCTGCCCGGTGGCGTGGACGGCGGCGATGTGCTCGACCAGCGCGCGGTTCTTGCTGTCGTTGTCGATGTAGGTGCGGTCGGCTTCGTCGACACGGATGTTGGGCGTGTTCGGCTCGATCTGGGACACCCCGAGGGAGTAGAACTCGCGCAGCTGCGCACCTGCGGCCAGCGCGGTGCCGGTCATGCCGCACACCTTGTCATATCGGCCGATGAACGCCTGGACCGTGAGGCTGTCGAGGATCTGTCCCGCCTCGGAGACCGCGACGCCCTCCTTGGCCTCCACCGCGGCCTGGAGCCCGTCCGGCCATCGCTGGAGTTCGGCCACGCGTCCACGGGAGGCGTTGACGAGCTGGACCCGGCCCTCGCGGACGATGTAGTCGACGTCCCTGCGCAACAGGAAGCACGCGTGCAGGGCGACGTTGACCTGGACCAGGGTCGTGCCGACGTGGTCGGCGTCGTAGAGGTCCCCGATCCCGAGTTCGGTCTCGATGGCCTCCGCCCCGTCGTCGGTGAGGAAGATGTTGCGACGCTCTGAATCCGTCTCGTAGTGGCGGCCGGGTCGTAGCTTCCGCACCGCCGCCAGGACCTCCCCCGTCGGCGCCTCACCGGACGTGGATCCCGCGAGCACCAGGGGAACCAACGCCTCGTCGACCAGGACGGAGTCCGCCTCGTCCACGAGGGCGACGTCGGTGGTCGGCGAGATGAGGTCGGCGGGATCGGTCACGAGTTGCTCGCGCAGGACGTCGAACCCGATCTCGGACACCGAACCGTAGGTGATGTCGCAGGCGTAGGCCGCGCGGCGCTCGTCACGCGTCGACGACTCCGTGACGTGGCCGACCGACAGGCCCAGCAGCTCGAGCATCGGTCCCATCCACCGGGCGTCGCGGGCCGCGAGGTAGTCGTTGACCGAGATGACGTGGACGGTGTGTCCCTGCAGTGCGTACCCGGCCGCCGCCACGGCGCCGGACAGCGTCTTGCCCTCGCCCGTGGCCATCTCCACGACGTCGCCGGCGAACATCCGGAGGGCGCCCTGGAGCTGTACGTCGAACGGGCGTAGGCCGACGGCCCGGCCGGCCGCCTCCCTCGCCAGGGCGAGGAACCGCGCGAGATCCTCCGGCGCGTCACCGAAGAGGCGCAGGCCGTGGGCGGCGTCCGCGAACTCGCCGTCGTCCAGTCCCGCCGCCCAGTCGTCGAACCCGTGCGAGGCCTCGACCGCGCTCTGGGCGCGCGACGTGTCGCGTCCCTGGGTGGAGCCCATCAGCTTCCAGAAGCGGTTGGCCAGTCCCACGCGTGGAGTCCTTCCCGGTCACGAACAGTTGCCCCCACCGTACGCAGGGCCCGGCACCGTCGGGGCCGCGGCCCGCCGGTCGCCGCATCAGCGATCGGGGTCGATCTGCCCCCGTAGTCGGCGCATGGCCTCGGTCGAGAGCATCCGGTCCCCCGCGCGCGCCGCGAGGTGCTCGGCCGCGAGGTCGGCGGGCGTCGGGCGGTGGGCTGCGGTCGGGGGCCGGACGCCGTTGTCGCGGGCGATTCCGGCGAGCCTCTCCGCCTCGGCCACCGCGGTCTCGGCGCGGGTCTCCACCGACTCGACGAGCTCACGGAACGCGACCGCGCGATCGACCACCTCGGCCCACACTCCGTCGATGGAGGCGCCGAGTCCGGTCAGCGTGGTGAAGCCGTCGCGAGCCGCAGGCACACCCGCCGAGGCGGAGGCCTCGCGCAGTCGGCACAGATCACCCGCGAGTCCCACGACCTCGGTCTCGGCGTCGAACTGCAGGCGGATCTCCTCCACCGCGCGTCCGCCCCGGCCGTACGCCCGTTGTAGCCGGTCGTAGAGCCCGCCCACCTCCATCAACATCGCGGTGTACATCTCCGGGATCCGGCGACGGTCCGCGCGGATCCGTGGCAGCGACGGTAGCGACGCGACCGCGTTCTGCACGCGCTGCGGCAGCACCACCCGGCCCATCTCGCGCTGGCCGTAGGCCGCGGCGACCGTGCCCAGTTCGCCGAGCGTTCGGGGCACCAGGGGCACCGGCGCCATGGTCGGCGTCGAGGCCAGCGCGTCGAAGAGCCGCCCGCGGTCATCGGTGTCCAGATGCACGCCGCGGCGGCGGTCGGCGCGGATGTCCTTGACCCGGAACGCCCACACCCCGGTCCCCCGGGTGAAGCCCGTGCGCATCACCAGGTATCTGCGGTCGAGGTCGGCCAGGCGGGTGCGGAGGGCCATCCGCAGCATCGACGGCGCGGGGCTGTCGATCGTCCTCCTCAGATCGTGCCGTTGCTCCTCGATGATGCGCACCTGGTGGAAACCACCGACCGTGGGGAACGGGAGGTTGCGGTGGAGCCGGGCCAGCACCACATCGCAGATCCGCGGTTCGACGAGGCCGCAGGCGACGAGCAGCGCCGACCGGTCGGACAGCTCGGCGACCGGTGGTCGGCCCTCGCCCCGGCACATGAGGTCGACATCGGACACGATCCGGTCCCGTGCGGTCCGTGGCCCGCGCTCATCCGCCATGTGCCCCTCCTCGCCCGTGTCCACTCTGTCGGCCCGCCTTCATCGGGGTACAACGGTCGGGCCGTGTCCCGTGTTCCCCCGCGGGCCGCGTGTCGGCGCCGCGTCGGTCACCGTTCATAGCCCCGTCGGGCGTCGTCGAGGATCCGCGGCCGGTCGAGTGTGGAGGGCTCGAGCCGCATCGGCGCCACGTCGCGCCCGAAACGGCCGGCGGCCTCGAGGGTTCCGGGGTCGAGGAACCTCAGACCGCCGACGTCGGGGCGTAGTCGGAGATCCGGGGCGTCACCGTCGGCCGACGCCAGGACGAAGCCCCAGTCCCCGAACGTCGGGACGTGGACGTGATACGGGGTCGTCCCCCACCCGGCCGAGTCCACCGTCGCCACCGTGCGCCAGAACTGCCTCGGCGTGGAGTACGGGCTGCCCGACTGGACGACCATCAGACCGTCCTCACCGGTCACCCCGCGCACGAGGCCGTAGAACTCCTCGGAGTACAGGCGGGTCAGCGCGGCGTTGCGCGGGTCGGGCAGATCCACGAGCACCGCCCCGAATCCTCCCGGTGGCACCGCGCCGTCGCCGCCCCGGCGCAGCCACGCGAAGGCGTCGTCCACCACGACCTCCACCCGCGGGTCGTCGAGGGAGCCCCTGTTGTCCGGGAGCAGTTCGGTGCGGGCGATCTCGAGGACGGCCGGGTCGAGTTCCACCTGGACCACGCGCCGGACCCCGGGCACGGCCAGGAGGTCTCTGGCCGCCAGTCCGTCGCCGCCCCCGAGCACCAGCACCTCGCCGGGCCGGTTGGCCATGGCGGGCTGGACCAGCGCCTCGGTGTACCGGTACTCGTCGAGACTCGAGTACTGGAGGGTGCCGTCGAGGTAGAGCCGTCGGTCGGTGCGGCCGTTGTACCGCGCCCGCGTGACGACGATCTCCTGGTAGGCGGACTGGGTGTGGGAGAGCACCGGGTCCGGGTAGAGCTTGGCCCGCGACCATTCGGTGACGCCGTCGAGAGCGACGAGCAGGGTCCCCAGCAGGGCCGCGACCACGGCGAGTGACAGGCCCGCGACGACGGCCTGGGTCCGGGACAGCAGACCGCGCAGCGCGAGTACGAGCAACACGGTCGCCGCGGCGACGTTGACCAGTCCCGTGATGGCGGCGGCCTGCTGCATCCCGAACGACGGCAGGAGCAGGAACGGCCACAGCAGCCCGCCGACGAGCGCCCCCAGGTAGTCGGCGGCGTTGAGATCGGCCAGCACCCGTCCGGCCTCGGCCGACCCGGTCCGCCGGCCGGTCTGCAGCAACGACATGAGCAGCGGGACCTCCGCGCCCACCAGCATGCCGATCGCGGCCGTGGCCACCACGAGCGTGAACAACGACGCCGCGTCCGACCCGAGGGTCGTGAAGGTCACGTAGAGGGCTGTCGCCGACACCCCGCCGACGAGTCCGAGCGTGGCCTCGACGGCGATGAAGCTCGACGCCGCGCGCTCGACGAACGGCTTGGCCAGCAACGCGCCGAGGCCGAGGGCCGCGACGTACCCGGCCACCACGAGACTCGTGGCGACGATCCCGCCGCCCTGGACCGTGGTCGCGAGCGTGAGGAGGGCGAGTTCGTAGATGAGCCCGCAGGCGGCGCACGCGGCGACGGAGGCCAGGACGACCGGGCGCCACCAACGGCCGGCGCGCGACGCGGGCTGTCCGGCGTGGTCCGCCCCGGTCGGCAC
>NZ_JAALDU010000246.1 GCF_014145015.1 Dietzia sp. E1
AGCCCGCCGGGCAGCTCGGTGCCCGCGGCGGCCGCCGCATCGGTGAGCAGCGCGCCCCCCTCGGCCGAGCCCTCGACGAGCCCGTGCCAGAAGTCCAACTCGTGCGGGTAGAGCTCACCCGCGGTCTGCCGCTCCTCCAACGCGGCGAAGTAGCCGCCGGCGAACTGCAGGCTCAGGACGGGGAGGATGTACTCGGGCAGCGCGATCGAACCCAACCCGATGGTGCCCGACCCGACCGACCCGGTGGGATTGGCGTACACCGAGCCCGGCAGGCTGCCCGAGGACGCCACCGACGCCGCCGCGGACCCGCCCGCCACGCCCACGGCCTCGAGCGGCGCCACCGATCCCAGGACCTGCCCGACCGACTGCACACCATCGACGACCGGGGCGCTGCCCGAGTCCTGCAGCGCCTCCGAGCCCAGGCCGCCACCGCCGAGGACGATCTCGTCCGGCAGCTGGCCGATCAGCTGGTCGACGCTCGACACGCCCGTCTCGGGCACCGTCGAGCCCGTCCCGGTCCCCGGTGTCGGTTCGTCCTGGGCCTGCGCCACGGCGGGCACGGCGACGGCCGCCAGCATGGTGGCGGTGACAGCGGCGCCGAGGCGCCTGGTCCGGGCTCCGGAACCACGGGTCTGGGGCATCACGACAGGCCTCTCGTCACATGCCGGGCCGGGCGACCCGCGCACCGGTGAGCGTACTACTGCGGTGCCGGGCTATTGCAGAGCCGACTCACTGCTGAGCCGACTCACTGCAGAACCGACTCACTGCAGAACCGACTCACTGCAGAGCCGACGTGAGCCGCGCGACGTTGTCCACGTACCTGCCCGCCCACGGCCGGCTCATCCAGACGTCCAGCTCCAGGGTCGTGCACTCCTCGAGGTACGCGTCCACCACGTCGTTGAGTGCCGACACCGCCTCGCCACCGAGCACCAGCATGCTCACCTCGAAGTTGAGGTTGAACGACCGCTGGTCCAGGTTGCTCGAGCCCACCACGCCCGCGTAGTCGTCGATGAGCACCGTCTTGGTGTGCAGCACGGCCGGCGAGCGGAAGCGGTGGATCACCACCCCGGCCTCCAGCAGCGCCCGGAAGTACGACCGCTGCGCGTGGTGGACGAGGAACTGGTCGGCGTGCTCGGGTACGAACACCTCCACCGACACCCCGCGGTACGACGCCGAGGTGAGCACGTGCAGCAGCGCCTCGTCGGGCACGAAGTACGGGCTGACGATCCGGACGCGCTCCTGCGCGTGCGTGATGAGCTGGGTGAACATCCGCAGGCTCGGCTGTGTGCGGTAGCCGGGCCCCGACGGCACCAACTGGAACGCGCTGACCGGGTCGCCCGCCGTCGGGTCACCGCCCTTGCGGCCCGGCGCCAGCGGCGCGCCGAGCGCCAGCTGCTCCAGCGTCCCGATGACCTCGCCGGACTCGGTGAACCAGTCCACCGCGAAGACACCGTCCATCGCCTGCACGATCTCCCCGCGGACCTCCATCATCAGGTCGACCCACTCGCGACCGAGCCGGGCGTTGCGGGTGCTGCCGTAGTGGCGCTCGATGAGGTTCTGCGATCCGACGAAGCCGTGATGGCCGTCCACGATGAGAATCTTGCGGTGATTGCGCAGATCCGGACGCCGGAAGCGGCCGCGGAACGGGTTGACCGGCAGCATGAGGTGGACCGCCACGGGGGTCCTGCGGAGCTTCCGGCGCAGCCTCGTGAACCCCCGGTAGCGCAGGGAACCCAGGTGGTCCACCAGGACCCGCACCGCGACGCCCCGCTCCGCCGCCTCGACAGCGGCCGTGAAGAACTCGTCGGTCTCGCCGTCCCACGACTGGGCGTAGAACTCGATGTGCACGTGGTCGCGGGCCGCGCGCACCGCCTCAGTCATCGCCGCGAGCGACCGGCTGTAGTCCGAGTGCAGGGCCACGAAATCCCCGGACATCGCGGGGATCGCGGTGAGGGTCCGGTTCATCTCCAGGATGGTGCGCACGCCCGGCGCGACGCCCACGCCGTCGGGGACGGTGGGCCGCTGCCTCAGCGCGTCGGCGTACAGCCGGTTGGCCTCGGCCTGGATGACGTGACGCCGGCCGGTGATGTACGGGTTGCCCAGGAGCAGGAACAGCGGCACGCCGACGACCGGGATGAACAGGATCGCCAGCAGCCAGGCCTGCGACGAGGACGGCTGCCGGTTCTCCGGCACCATCCCCAGCGCGAGGATCTTGATGACGTACTCGGTGATGAGCAGCGCGGAGGTGACACCCTCGGGGAAGGGGAGGAATGCGAGGCGATCGACGGCGGGGTTCACGCCGTCGGACGGGTCAGGACCGTGCCGAACGCCAGGGCTCGGGGGTCGATGACCGCGCCCCCGCGCATCGTCCACCGCACCACGCCCGCCAACGCACGCTGCGCGTACACCGAGTCCGCGGAACCCAGCTCGCGGGCCCCGGGCAGCACGACGAACGCCTCGTCGTCGGCGACCGCGGCGAAGTCCGCCCGCAATCCCTCACGGATCTCCCCGCGATCACTCAGCCCCACCACCGCGGCCGTGCTCCCGGCCATCCAGCGCGCGACGTCCGCCAGATCGAACCCGCGGCGCCGCGCCTCGGTCCACACCACCGACAACCCCAGGCGGGCCGAGGCCACGGCGTCGATGGTGCCGTCCCGCAGCGCGCCCCACAGCAGCTCGCGGTTGGCGGCGTCGCGGATAGGCGGATCGAGCCGCGCGACCTCCGATCCGCCGTGGGTGACCTCCGAGACCAGCGCCAGCATGTGGGGACTCGTCGAGGCCGTCACGGCCAGGCCCTCCGCCCGGGCGTCGCGCAGCAGGGGCAGCTCCTCGTGGTCGGCGACCGCGCGCACGTGCAAGCGACCGCCGGTCCGGCGGCAGACCTCCAGCAGCCCGGACAGATCGTCCACGCCGGCGTCCACCGCGAAGAGCCCGCCGTGTGCGGCGACCTCCTCCGCGGCCGCGACCAGTTGCGCGTGGTCCAGCGTCGGCGTGCCCTCCACGCCCTTCCCGGCGGCCACGGCGGACACCCCGAACACCCCGCGGTCCAGCAGGTCGCCGAGCCGGCCCAGGTTGTCCGGCACCGCCGCGCCCCACAGCCCGACGTCGACGGTCGACTCTCCGGTGACCTCGTCGCGCCAGCGATCCACGTCCTCCGGGCGGATGGCGACCGGGTCGCCGTCGGTGCCGTAGTCCACGACCGTGGTGATCCCGCCCTGCGCCGCCGAGCGCGTGCCGACCGCGACGTCCTCGGTGCTCACGTGCGGGTCGACGAGACCCGGCATGAGGACGACGTCGTCTCCCAGGTCGATCGTGTGGTCACCGGCCAGACCGATGTCCCGCGCCTCCGAGCCCGTCCGCACCGACGAGATGACGCCCCCGTCCACCGTCACCGCCGCCTGCTGGATGCGGCCGTCGACCACCGCGCGTCGGGCGTGGATCAGGAGTTCGTACTGGGCCACGGAAGGCTCCTTCCGGTTTCTCGGACGATGACGGGCACCCTTGATGTGACCATTGTCCCCCACCGGCACGCTCCCACGCGGCGGCGCGGCCGGATAGCGTAACCCCGACAGACCACCGCCCAGGAGGACCGCATGACCGACACCCCCGCCGGATTCATCCCCACCGCGGACCTCGTCGACGAGATCGGCGAGGACGTCCGCAGCTGCGACACCCAGTTCCGTGACCTCGGCGGACGCACGGAGTTCTCCGGCCCGATCTCGACCGTGCGCTGCTTCCAGGACAACGCACTGCTCAAGAGCGTCCTGGGCGAGCCCGGTGAGGGCCGGGTCCTCGTGATCGACGGCGGCGCGAGTGTGCACACCGCGCTGGTGGGCGACATCATCGCCGAGCTCGGCCGCTCGAACGGGTGGTCCGGCGTCGTGGTGAACGGCGCCATCCGCGACTCGGCGGTCATCGCCGGGATGGAGTTCGGCTGCAAGGCCCTGGGCACGAACCCGCGCAAGTCCACCAAGACCGGCGAGGGCGAGCGGGACGTGACCGTCAGCTTCGGCGGGGTCGACTTCGTCCCCGGCGAGATGCTCTACGCCGACTCCGACGGGATCGTGGTGCGCTGACCCGCCGATCAGGAGGCGCCCGCGAGGCTCCCGATGGGGATCAGGAGGATCTCGCCCAGCGACGCCTCCGGTCCGTAGCTGCCGAGTGACCCCGGTGCGTACGAGCCCGTCGTGTTGGGCACGTCCACCGACAGGGCGACCGACCCGGTGTTGATGAGCCCGGAGAGCAGGTCCATGAGGGACCCCGTGCCCAGCGAGCCGTAACCGATGCTCCCGATCGCTTCACTCACGGCGGGCGACAGAAGCGCGCTGCGGATCGTTCCAGAGCCCTCTGAATCCTCGGGCTCCTGCGCCGTGGCGGCGCCCGCTCCCGTCAGCAGGGCTGCCGCGGCGAGCGCCGAAACGGTGGCGGCGAGGGTGGTGGCGCGCATGGGGTTCCTCCGAGGTCATCGCCCCGCCCTCGGCGGGTGCGTTCGCGGGTCATGATATCGGCGGTGACACCGACCGTGTGCGCGCCGGGCGTGTGCCGCGGTGATCGCCGGTCAGGCCTCGCGGCGGATCCAGCGCAGCAACGGCCCGAGCGAGACCCGATCGGTGAGGTCCAGACCGCCCAGTTCGAGCATGGCCTCCTCCTCCGGGGTGCGGTCGGTCTTGCGCCGCAGGGCGGCCAGCGCGGTCTTGATCCCGAGCCGCTGCCGGAAGCCGAGCTGGTCCGGCGTGACCACGCCGCGGAGCTGGAAGAGCTTGAGGTCGCGCAGCTGATCGGACGAGAACTCGCTCGACATCAGCTCGATCCGGGCGTCGTCGGTGACCGGGGTGGGCCCGACCATGACCACGGCGACGCGGCGTCCGGCCTCGACGAGGGCCTCCCAGTTGTCGCGGATGAACGCCGAACCGCCCAGCCCACCACCGGGGCGCATCCCCGTGACGAGGACGACCGTCCCGGCGACCACCAGCTCGGCCGGATCGGCCGCGTCGTGATGGGTCGCCCGGGTGTCGAACTCCTCGGCCAGCCACGTGGCGTACCGGGTGGCACCCGGGTCGTCGTCGTGGAGCACCACCGGGGCCTGCACGGGCCCTCGTGAATCCTCGGCCATCAGGTCGCGTCCCGTCCCTCGCGGGCGACGACGCGCGCCGCCCGGCCACCGATCTCCACCACGTCACCGTGAACCAGGCCGCGCCCCCGGCGGGTGTCGACCTCCCCGTTGACGCTCACCGCGCCGGAGGCGACGGCGTCCTTGGCCTCGGCCCCGGAGTCCAGCAGCGAGGCCAGTTTGAGGAACTGGCCGAGCGTCAGCTTGCTGCTCAGGTCACAGTCGACGTCGTCGACGGGCGGACCGGCCGGAGGAGGGGTCGCACGGCCGACCCGTCCCCGTCCTGCGATGTGGCGACTCATACCGCCGAGCCTATCGGGCGCGACGTCACGCCACCGGATCCGTCCTCGGTGGCTGCTCCTCGAGCGGCTCTCCGCGGCCGCGGCGGGTGACCAGTGCCAGACCCGTCCCGCCCGCCACGAGCACCGACGCCGCCAACACGAGCGCGACCGTCTGCACCCCGGACATGCCGAAGACCCCGGTGCCCTCCGGCTCGTCCACGACGGGCTGCCCGCCCTCGGTGGGCAGCGGCGGCAACTCGCTGAGGACCGGCAGTTCCGTGACGACCCCCCGGACCGCCGGGCCCGGCGGCTGCGCCGACGCCGCCGGCACGCCGACCAGCGCGACCGTCGCGCTGAGCGCGGCGATGACACTGGCGGGGCGACGGCTGACCATTGGTGCCTTCCATGACGGAGGCCGGACGGCCTGGAGACATAGTAGACCTGATCTTAGGTTCCATTAAGGTCAGGCGCCACGGTTGACCTTCAGCGCTGGGCCACATCCGTCGGCCGGACCGGCGCCGGCAGTGCCGTCTCCCCCATGAGGAACCGGTCCACCGAGGCGGCGGCCGCACGTCCCTCCGCGATGGCCCACACGATGAGCGACTGGCCGCGCCCCATGTCGCCGGCGACGAACACGCCCTCGACGTTGGTGGCGAAGGCGTCGTCACGACCGACGTTGCCGCGGTCGGTGAACTCCACCCCGAGGTCCGAGCACAGCCCGGACTTCTGCGCGCCGGTGAAGCCCATCGCGAGCAGGACCAGGTCAGCCGGGTACTCGAAGTCCGTACCGGGCACGGGCTCGAAGCGGCCGTCGACCATCCGCACCTCGGAGCCCTTCAGCGCGGTGACGTGTCCGCCCTCGCCGACGAACTCCGCGGTGGACACGCCGTAGACGCGCTCGCCGTTCTCCTCGTGGGCCGAGGCCGTGCGGAACATCAGCGGGTACATCGGCCACGGGGTCGACGCCGCGCGGGTCGCCGGCGGCCGGGGCATGATCTCGAACGACTTGACCGATTTCGCGCCCTGACGGGTCGCGGTGCCGAGGCAGTCCGCACCGGTGTCGCCGCCGCCGATGATGATGACGTGCTTGTCGCGCGCGTGGATGGCGGGCAGTCCGTCGGCGTCCACGACCGGGTCGCCGACCGCGGCCCTGTTGGCCAGCGGCAGGTACTCCATGGCCTGGTGGATGCCGTCGAGCTCACGACCGGGCACCGGTAGGTCGCGCCGCATGGTGGCGCCACCGCACAGGACGACGGCGTCGAACTGGGCGCGCAGCTGCGACGCGGTGATGTCCTTGCCGACGTTGACGCCGGGACGGAAGACCGTCCCCTCCGCCTCCATCTGCGCCAGGCGACGATCGATGACCGCCTTCTCCATCTTGAACTCCGGGATCCCGTAGCGCATGAGCCCGCCGATGCGGTCGTCGCGCTCGAAGACGGTGACGGAGTGCCCGGCGCGGGTGAGCTGCTGGGCCGCCGCGAGGCCCGCGGGGCCCGATCCCACGACCGCGACGGTCTGCCCGGTGCGGAACGACGGGATGACCGGCTCCATGCCGCCGTCGGCCCACGCGGTCTCGGCGATCTCCACCTCGACCTGCTTGATCGTCACCGGCGGCTGGTTGATGCCGAGGACGCAGGACCCCTCGCAGGGGGCCGGGCAGAGCCGACCGGTGAACTCCGGGAAGTTGTTGGTCGCGTGGAGCCGGTCCACCGCGTCGTCCCACTTGCCCCGGTGCACCAGGTCGTTCCACTCGGGGATGATGTTGCCCAGCGGGCAGCCCTGGTGGCAGAACGGGATACCGCAGCCCATGCACCGGGACGCCTGGGTACGGATCGAATCCTCGGGCAGGACCGTGGACTCGTAGACCTCTTTCCAGTCCATGATCCGTAGGTCGACGGGGCGGCGCCTGGGCAGCTCCCGCTCGGTGTGCTTGAGAAAGCCCTTCGGGTCAGCCATTTGCGGCCTCCATGATCGCCTCGTCCACGTTGCGTCCGTCCTTCTCCGCCTGCTCGATGGCCAGCAGCACGCGCTTGTAGTCGCGCGGCATGACCTTGGCGAAGTGATTCACGTTCTGGGCCCAGCCACCGAGGATCTCCCGGCCCCGGGCCGAATCGGTCTCCTCCACGTGGCGCTCCACGATCCCGTGGAGGAACTCCACGTCCTCGCTGGTGAGTTCCTCGATGTCGACGAGCTCGGCGTTGAGGTTCTCCGCGAGGACACCGCGGGGATCGTAGAAGTAGGCGACGCCACCGGACATCCCGGCCGCGACGTTGCGGCCGGTCGGGCCCAGCACGACCACCCGTCCGCCGGTCATGTACTCGCAGGCGTGGTCGCCCACGCCCTCCACCACCGCGGTGACGCCGGAGTTGCGCACGCAGAAGCGCTCCCCCACCATCCCGCGCAGGAACACCTCACCGGCGGTCGCGCCGTAGCAGATCACGTTGCCGGCGATGATGTTGTCCTCGGCCACGAAGTCGGGGGCCGCGTCCTCGGCCGGACGCACCACGATGCGTCCACCGGACAGTCCCTTGCCCACGTAGTCGTTGGCGTCGCCGAACACGCGCACCGTCACGCCCCGGGCGAGGAACGCCCCGAGCGAGTTACCGGCGGACCCGGTGAAGCTCAGGTCGATCGAGCCGTCCGGCAGGCCGGCGGCACCGTGGACCTTGGAGATCTCGTGGCTGAGCATCGTGCCGACCGAGCGGTTGACGTTGCAGATCGGGTAGCTGCCCGTGAACGGTCCCGCCGCCGGATCCGCGACCACGGCGCGGGCGTCCTCGATCAGCGTGCGGTCCACGACGCCCTCGAGCTTGTGGTCCTGCGACTTCGTGCGACGCAGGTCCTGGTGCATGAAGGGCGACTCGGCCTGCGCGAAGATCGGCTCCAGGTCGAGCTTGGCCACCCGCTTGTTGTGGGCGAAGGCCCGCGACTTGTCCAGGCACTCGGTGTGTCCGATCGCCTCGTCGAGCGAGCGGAAGCCCAGCTCGGCGAGGTACTCGCGCACCTCCTCGGCGATGAACTCCATGAAGTTCACGACGTACTCGGCCTTGCCGTTGAACCGCTCGCGCAGCACGGGGTTCTGGGTGGCCACGCCGACGGGGCAGGTGTCGAGGTGACACACGCGCATCATGACGCAGCCGGCCACGACGAGCGGCGCGGTGGCGAAGCCGAACTCCTCGCCGCCGAGCAGCGCGGCGACGATGACGTCACGTCCCGTCTTGAGCTGACCGTCGACCTGGACGACGATCCGGTCGCGCAGACCGTTGACGAGCAGCGTCTGCTGTGTCTCGGCCAGGCCGAGCTCCCACGGGCCACCCGCGTGCTTGAGCGAGGTCAGCGGCGACGCGCCGGTGCCGCCGTCGTGGCCCGAGATGAGGACGACGTCGGCGTGCGTCTTGGACACGCCCGTCGCGACCGTACCGACGCCCTGCTCGGCCACGAGCTTGACGTGGATCCGCGCGTCCGGGTTGGCGTTCTTCAGGTCGTAGATGAGCTGCGCCAGGTCCTCGATCGAGTAGATGTCGTGGTGCGGCGGGGGCGAGATGAGTCCGACGCCCGGCGTCGAGCCGCGGACCTCGGCCACCCACGGGTAGACCTTGCCCGGCGGGAGCTGCCCGCCCTCACCCGGCTTGGCGCCCTGCGCCATCTTGATCTGGATGTCGGTGCAGTTGGCCAGGTAGTGGCTGGTCACGCCGAACCGGCCGGAGGCCACCTGCTTGATGGCGGAGCGACGCCAGTCCCCGTTCGGGTCGGGGTCGAAGCGGTCGACGGCCTCCCCGCCCTCGCCGGAGTTCGAGCGCGCCTGCAGGCGGTTCATCGCGATCGCCAGCGTCTCGTGCGCCTCGGCCGAGATGGAGCCGTAGCTCATCGCGCCCGTGGAGAACCGCTTGACGATCTCGGAGACCGGCTCGACCTCCTCGATCGGCACGGGCGGACGGTTGCTCTTCAGGTCGAACAGCCCGCGCAGCGTCGCCAGCCGCTCCGACTGGTCGTCGACGAGGCGGGTGTACTCCTTGAAGATCTCGTAGCGGCCCGTGCGCGTGGAGTGCTGGAGCTTGAACACCGTGTCCGGGTTGAACAGGTGGTACTCGCCCTCCCGGCGCCACTGGTACTCGCCGCCGATCTCGAGCTCGCGGTGCGCGGCCTCCTCGGGCCGCGGCAGGAACGCGAAGCGGTGCCGGAGGGCCACGTCCTCGGCGATCTCGTCCAGGCCGATGCCGTCGATGGGGCTGACGGAGCCGGTGAAGTACTCGTCGCACAGCTCCTGCGACAGGCCGGTGACGTCGAACAACTGGGCACCGGTGTAGGAGGCGAGGGTGGAAATGCCCATCTTGGACATCACCTTGAGCACGCCCTTGGCGGCGGCCTTCCGATAGTTGTCGCAGGCCTCGGCGGTGTCTACTCCGATGAGGTCGCCGTTCTTGACCAACTCGTCGATCGACTCGAACGCCATGTACGGGTTGATGGCGTTGGCGCCGTACCCGAACAGGACGGCCATGTGGTGGACCTCGCGGGCGTCACCGGACTCGACCACCAGGCTGACGCGGGTGCGGGTCTTCTCGCGCACCAGGTGGTGGTGCACCGCTGAGGTGAGCAGAAGCGAGGGGATGGGCGCGTTGCGCTCGTCGGACTCGCGGTCGGAGAGCACGATGAGGGTCGCGCCGGCCTGGATGGCCTCGGACACCTCCCGGCGGATGCGCTCCAGGGCGATCCGCAGGCCGCGGCCGCCGTGGGCGACGTTGTAGAGCCCGCGGACGACCACCGACCGCAGGTTCGGACGGGCCTCCCCGGCCTCCAGCAGCGTGGCGAGGTCGGAGTTGCCGAGGATCGGGTTGGCGACCTTGACCTGCCGGCACGACTCGGGGCCCGGGTTGATGAGGTCGCCCTCGGGACCGAGCGTCACGCCGTAGCTGGTGACGAGCTCCTCGCGGATGGCGTCGAGCGGCGGATTGGTCACCTGCGCGAAGCGCTGCGCGAAGTAGTCGAACAGCATGCGCGCACGCTGGGACAGCACCGGTAGCGGGGTGTCCGTGCCCATCGACCCGATCGCCTCGGCGCCACTCCCTGCCATCGGGGAGGTGAGGATGCGCAGTTCCTCCTCGGTGTATCCGAAGACGCGCTGACGCAGCACCACGCGCTCGTGGGCCATGTAGGGCTTCTCGACCCGGGGCAGGTCCTCGAGCCGGACCAGGCCCTCGTCGAGCCACTGCTGGTACGGGTGCTCGGCGGCCAGCTGCGACTTGATCTCCTCGTCGTCGATGATCCGCCCCTCGGCGGTGTCGACGAGGAACATGCGACCGGGCTGCAGTCGGGTCTTGGTGACCACCTTGTCCTGCGGGATGTCGAGCACGCCCACCTCGGACGCCATCACGACGAGGCCGTCGTCGGTCACCCAGATGCGCGAGGGACGCAGGCCGTTGCGGTCCAGCACGGCGCCGATCACGGTGCCGTCGGTGAACGTGATGGACGCCGGGCCGTCCCAGGCCTCCATGAGCGAGGCGTGGTACTCGTAGAACGCCCGCTTGGCCGGGTCCATGGTCTCGTGGCGTTCCCACGCCTCGGGGACCATCATGAGCACGGCGTGCGGCAGGGTCCGGCCGGCCAGGGTCAGCAGCTCGAGCGCCTCGTCGAAGCGCGCGGTGTCCGACCCGCCCGGGGTGCAGATCGGCAGCGCGGCGGACAGGTCCTCGATGCGGTCGCTGGTCATGAGCGCCTCGCGGGCCCGCATCCAGTTCTCGTTGCCACGCGCGGTGTTGATCTCACCGTTGTGGGCGACGTAGCGGAACGGGTGGGCCAGCGGCCATGCGGGGAACGTGTTGGTGGAGAAGCGCGAGTGGACGATGCCCAGTGCGGACTCGACGCGCTCGTCCTGCAGGTCCAGATAGAAGTCGGGGAGCTGCTTCTCGGTGAGCATGCCCTTGTAGACGAAGGTGCGCGGGCTCAGCGACGGGAAGTACACCGTCTCGGAGCCCAGGTCGCCCTTGCCGGCGCCCTTCGAACCGAGCTCGTGCTCGCACCGCTTGCGCACGACGAAGCACTTGCGCTCGAGGGCCAGGTCGGTCAGGAGCTCCCCGCCCGGGCCGGCGGCCTTGACGAAGATCTGGTTGATGGTGGGCTGCGCGTCACGCGAGATCGCGCCGACCGTCGAGTCGTCGACCGGGACCTCCCGCCAGCCGATGACGGTCACGCCCTGCTCGGCGGCGATCCGCTCGACCATCCGCATGGCGTCCATCGCGAGCATCCGGGACTGGGGGAGAAAACAAAGGCCGGTTGCATATGCACCGGCCTCAGGCAGTTCTACGTTCTGCTCCTCACGCATCACCTCGCGGAGGAACAAATCCGGTACCTGGATCAACAAGCCCGTGCCGTCGCCGGTGTTGGCCTCGGCGCCCACGGCGCCGCGGTGCTCGAGGTTCACCAGCGCGGCGATCGCCTTCTCGACGATGTCCCGGGACTGGCGTCCGTACATGTCCACCACGAACGCGACACCACACGAGTCGTGTTCGTATTCGGGGCGGTACAGGCTTCTGGGGCCGGGAGTCGTCTTCATGTGTTCGCCTTCGCTTGTCGACGGGCGGACTCCGTGGTGGCTGGAGCACCCGTACTCAGAGGACCGAGGTCCTCCGGCCCGGAAATAATATGGGCAAGGGGGGCAGGTCACACAACTCGCAAAAGTCAAACCCGTGACCTTGACGTGGGAAGGCGATTCCACCTTGTGAGATTTCTCTCAGCAGCATGCCCCGTCTACCTCATACGACACCGCAGTTCCCGCCCCCGCACGGACAGCGGGGGCGGGAACTCTCTCAGGGTTCTCACCGAATGAACGGCAGGGGTGGCAGGGTCACCCCGTCCGGGAGGAACACCTCGTAATCACCGAGGGAGCCGGTGGTGACCACGACCGCGTTCACCCCGACCGCGACCCCCGCTCCGTCGCCGCCCACGCCGGGTTCTCCGCCGCGCCCATTGGGCTCCGCCGGGCCGGGCGCAGGAGGCGCCTCCCCTACGACCGCTCCGACGGCGACCGGCGCGGGGGCCCCGGGTAGCGCCGGGAGCGCGATCCCCAGATTGGCCGCGGCCTGGACGATCATCGGTCCGGCGGCGATCGACCCACCGATCGCGGCGACCGGGAGCAGGAGCGGGAGCGAGCCCGCCGCCGAACCCACCGGCAACGAGCCGAGTGGCAGCGAGCCCGCCGCCGAACCGAGGGGGGCGAGAGACGCCGTCAGCGACCCCAGGGGCGCGAGTGATCCTTCGGCGGATCCGGGCTCGAGAGAGCCCGAGGGAAGAGACCCCTCCCCGGATCCCGTCTCGAGCGAGCCACCGTTCTCACTCCCGATCGTCAGCGATCCCTCGACGCTCTCCAGCGAACCGTCCCCGACCAGGTCGTCGAGTGACCCCTCCAGCTCGTCCGATCCCCCTGCGAGGGAACCCGTGGGCAGAGAGCCCGCGGGGACGGACCCCGACCCGGCGGAGTCGGTCGCACTTCCGACATCGATCGAGCCGGGAGCAAGCGAACCCGGCGACAGTGAGCCTTCGAGCGAGTCACCACCGGACCCCTCGCCCGAGCCCGCTTGCGACCCCATCGACAGCATCACCAGCAGACCCACCAAGGACCCTGCCTCCACCGACCCTGTCAGCGAGCCAGGCTCCAACGCCCCCGTGAGCGAGCCGGGCTCCAACGACCCCGTCAACGAGCCAGGCTCCAACGACCCCGTCAGCGAGCCAGGCTCCAACGACCCCGTGAGCGAGCCGGGCTCCAACGACCCCGTCAGCGAACCGGGCTCCAA
>NZ_JAALDU010000247.1 GCF_014145015.1 Dietzia sp. E1
CGACCCCGTGAGCGAGCCGGGCTCGAGCGACCCCGCCAGAGAACCGGGCTCCAACGACCCCTCGCCCGACCCGGCCTGCGACCCCATGGACACCATGACCAGCAGGCTCACCAACGACCCCGCCTCCATCGATCCCGGGCCCGCCGAGCCCGGCTCGAGCGAGCCCGGATCCAACGACCCCGGATCCAGTGAGCCCGGCTCGAG
>NZ_JAALDU010000248.1 GCF_014145015.1 Dietzia sp. E1
TCTTGCCGTCCAGGTAGAGGTCCTGGATGCGGGCGGCCTCATCCTCGTAGCCGTAGCGGCACGCGAGCTCGTTGTAGAAATTCTTGCCGCGGGCGCCCATACCACCGATGTAGAGGGCGAGGTGCGGGCGCACGAGGTCGAGGTAGAAGGGCACCTCGGCCTCGTCGCAGATCGCCAGGGCGGGGCCGGCGTAGACGTCGAGCTCGCCGAGCGACGGGTCGCGCTTCGCCCTGCCGGCGGCCAGCGCGTCGCCCCACGCGAGGTGCGCCTTCTCCGGGTGGAAGAACAGTGGCTGCCACCCGTTCGCGACCTCGGCCGCGAGCTCGACGTTCTTCGGGCCCAGCGCGGCCAGGACGATCGGGATGTTCTCGCGCACCGGGTGGTTGATGAGCTTGAGCGGCTTGCCCAGCCCGGTGCCCTGATCGGCGGGCAGCGGGATCTGGTACTTCTTCCCGTCGTGGACGACCTTCTCGCGGCGCCACACCTTGCGGCAGATCTCGATCACCTCGCGCGTGCGGGCCAGCGGAGCGTCGTACTTCACGCCGTGGAAACCCTCCACGACCTGCGGGCCCGAGGCGCCCAGACCGAGGGTGAACCGGCCGTCGGAGACGAAGTCCAGCCCGGCCGCGGTCATGGCGGTGAGCGTGGGCGTGCGGGTGTAGATCTGCAGGATCCCCGACGCCAGCTCCATGGTGGACGTCTTGGCCGCGAGGTAGCCGAGCTGGCTCACGGCGTCGAACGAGTACGCCTCCGGGACGAACGCGATGTCCAATCCCGCCCTCTCGAGGTCGGCGGCCTCCGCGGCCGTCTCGGCGAACCCGCCGCTGTAGTTCAGAGCCATCCCGATGCGCATGCGCGTCACGCTACCGGGGTGCGGGCACGCCCTTGATCACCGCGTCGACCTCCCCGCCGATGCGCACGAACACCCCGACCCGGCGGAGCAGGGGCGTGTCCGCACGTTCGTAGCCCACGAGGCGGTACCCGGTGTCCGCCGCGACGGCCAGGACAGTGGCCTCGGGGAGGTCGACGTCCGAGGTGGGGACGACGACGAGGTCGCCGCCGCGCAACATCCGGGCCAACCGCAGGGCGCGCGTGCGGTCGTCCCCCCGGCGCCACCACCACCGGCGGGCGGCGACCACCGCGGCGGCGATCCCCCACGCGAGCAGCGGGAGCAGCGCCAGGATCGTGAGCACCCAGCCGGCGCTCACCGCGCGTCACCGGCCGGACGGGCGTCCCCGCCGCGGATGAAGTGCATCGGCTCGAGCCACGGGCCCCGCTGGACGAGCGCCCGCGTGCCCCCGACGGGTTCCCAGCCCCTGGACCGGGCCGCCGCGTAGACGACCGACCTCGGTAACCGCAGCTCCCACGGGCGGAGGACCACCTCGTCGTCGTCACCCTCGAGCCTGGACGCGAGCGCACGGGCGCGCCGGCCGTGCCGGTCCCGGAAGGCCCGCACCACGCCGCGGACCCGCTCGGTCGGGTCGATTTTCCGCATGCACCGGATCGTACGGGGCCGTAGGCTCGCCCACATGGCACCCAAGCCGCGCCTGCAGTCCGAGTCCCACCCCGCCGAGTCACGCGCCGCCGACCCACGGCCGGCCGACCCCGAGCTCACCGACGACGGCCACGTCGTGGAGCCCAGCGCCGACGACTACCGGCACGCGTCCGAGCTGGAGATCGACCGCGACTGGTACAAGACCGCGGTGTTCTACGAGGTCCTCGTCCGGGCGTTCTACGACTCCGACGGCAACGGCACGGGCGACCTGCGCGGCCTCACCGAGAAGCTCGACTACCTGCAGTGGCTCGGCGTGGACTGCCTGTGGCTGCCGCCGTTCTACGACTCCCCGCTGCGCGACGGCGGCTACGACATCCGCGACTTCCGCACCGTGCTGCCCGAGTTCGGCACCGTCGAGGACTTCGTGGAGTTCCTCGACCAGGCCCACAGCCGCGGCATCCGGGTCATCACCGACCTCGTCATGAACCACACCTCCGACACCCACGCGTGGTTCCAGGAGTCCCGCTCCGACCCGGAGGGCCCGTACGGCGACTTCTACGTGTGGTCCGACGACGACACGCGGTACCCCGAGGCCCGCATCATCTTCGTCGACACCGAGTCGTCCAACTGGACCTACGACCCCGTGCGCGGGCAGTTCTACTGGCACCGCTTCTTCTCCCACCAGCCGGACCTCAACTACGACAACCCCGAGGTCCAGGAGGCGATGATCGACGTCCTGCGCTTCTGGCTGGACCTGGGCATCGACGGGTTCCGCCTGGACGCCGTGCCGTACCTGTTCGAGCGCGACGGCACCAACTGCGAGAACCTCCCCGAGACCCACGAGTTCCTACGCAGGTGCCGCGCAGTGGTCGAGGAGGAGTACCCCGGCCGGGTCCTGCTCGCCGAGGCCAATCAGTGGCCCGACGACGTGGTGGACTACTTCGGCGAGCCCGAGGTGGGCGACGAGTGCCACATGGCGTTCCACTTCCCGCTCATGCCGCGGATCTTCATGGCCGTGCGTCGGCAGTCCCGCTTCCCCGTCACCGAGATCCTCGCCCACACCCCCGACATCCCGTCCTCGGCGCAGTGGGCGATCTTCCTGCGCAACCACGACGAGCTCACGCTCGAGATGGTCACCGACGAGGAACGCGACTACATGTACGCGGAGTACGCCAAGGATCCGCGGATGAAGGCCAACATCGGCATCCGCCGGCGCCTGGCCCCGCTGCTCGACGGCGACACCAACCAACTCGAGCTGTTCACCGCACTGCTGCTCAGCCTGCCCGGTTCGCCGATGCTCTACTACGGCGACGAGATCGGGATGGGCGACAACATCTGGCTCGGCGACCGCGACGCCGTCCGCACGCCCATGCAGTGGAGCCCCGACCGCAACGCCGGGTTTTCCCGCTGCGACCCGGGCCGACTCTACCTGCCGGTCATCATGGACCCGCAGTACGGCTACCAGGGCGTCAACGTCGAGGCGCAGATGAACTCCACCGCGAGCCTCCTGCACTGGACCCGGCGGATGATCCACGTCCGCAAGGGCCACCACGCGTTCGGGCTGGGTGAGTTCGTCGACCTCGGCGGCTCCAACCCGTCGATCCTGTCCTACCTGCGCACGCTCGAGGGCGCCGACGGCGAGCCCGACGTCATCCTCTGCGTCAACAACCTGTCCCGGTTCCCGCAGGCCGTGCGGCTGGACCTGGCCGAGTTCGCCGGCCGCCAGCCGCACGAGCTCACCGGCGGGGTGCCGTTCCCCGAGATCGACGCCGACCCTTACCAGCTCACGCTGCCCGGGTACGGCTTCTACTGGCTCGAACTGCGCAGCCCGGAGGAGGGACCGTGAGTATCGCCCCCATCGACGACGCCACCCTGGCCCGACTGCTCACGGACTGGCTGCCCGAGCAGCGCTGGTTCGCCGGGAAGGGACTCGAGCTCAGCGGCGTGCGGGTCGCCCGGCGCGCGGCGATGCTGGACGATCCGGAGGTCCTGATCGAGCACCTGCTCGTCGACCTCGAGGTGGACGGCCGGCCCCAGCGCTACCAGGTGCCCATCGCCACCGCGCCGGAGCTGCCGGGCGACCGGCGCGCGTTCCCGCTGACCCCCGAGGGCTCCTCCCCGGTGGTCTACGACGGACTGCGTGACCCGCGCGGCACCGAATCATTGCTGCGGCACCTGGGCGAGCAGGCCGAGGTCGGGGGCCTGCGCTTCCGCCTCGTCGCCGACGCGCCCGTTCCCGAGCCCACGTGGGGGCGGCTGCTCGAGGGCGAGCAGTCCAACTCCTCCCTGGTGTTCGGCGACGACCTCATGGTCAAGCTGTTCCGCCTCGTCCAGCCGGGCGTCAACCCCGACGTGGAGCTCCACGCCGCGCTGGCCGACCGGGACTGCCCGGCCGTGGCGGCGCTGCGGGGCTGGGTGGAACTGGACGACGATGGGGACGACGGCGAGGTGGGCGACACCGGAGCCGGGCCCACGACCCTGGCGATGGCGCAGGAGTTCATGGCGGGCGCGGCCGACGGGTGGGCGATGGCCACGGCGAGCGTGCGGGACCTGTTCGCCGAGGCCGACCTGCTGGCCGAGGAGGTGGGCACCGACTTCGCCGACGAGGCCTGCCGGCTCGGCGCGGCCGTGGCGCAGGTGCACGAGGACCTGGCGGCCG
>NZ_JAALDU010000024.1 GCF_014145015.1 Dietzia sp. E1
TGCTTCTAAGCCAACCTCCTGGCTGTCTCAGCGATCCCACATCCTTTTCCACTTAGTACACGCTTAGGGGCCTTAGCCGGCGATCTGGGCTGTTTCCCTCTCGACTATGAAGCTTATCCCCCACAGTCTCACTGCCGCACTCTCACACCTCGGCATTCGGAGTTTGGCTGACGTCAGTAACCTTGTAGGGCCCATCGGCCATCCAGTAGCTCTACCTCCGAGGTGAAACATGCGACGCTGCACCTAAATGCATTTCGGGGAGAACCAGCTATCACGGAGTTTGATTGGCCTTTCACCCCTACCCACAACTCATCCCCTCAGTTTTCAACCTAAGTGGGTTCGCGCCTCCACGACGTCTTACCGTCGCTTCACACTGGCCATGGGTAGATCACTCCGCTTCGGGTCTAGAGCATGCCACTAACATCGCCCTATTCGGACTCGCTTTCGCTACGGCTTCCCCACACGGGTTAACCTCGCGACATACCACTAACTCGCAGGCTCATTCTTCAAAAGGCACGCCATCAGCCTTAAAAGCCTCTGACGGATTGTAAGCACACGGTTTCAGGTACTATTTCACTCCCCTCCCGGGGTACTTTTCACCATTCCCTCACGGTACTAATCCGCTATCGGTCACCAAGGAGTATTCAGGCTTACCGGGTGGTCCCGGCAGATTCACAGCAGATTTCACGGGCCCGCTGCTACTTGGGTACACAAATCGCCCCGCCGCAAGGTTTTCAGGTACGGGACTCTCACCCTCTCCGGTCGACCCTTCCAAGTCGTTCCCCTAACCCGCGAACAATCGGCGCCCGGTCCGGCAGAACCAAGGACATCGCGCCCCACAACACCACACACGCAACCCCTGCCGGGTATCACACGCATGCGGTTTAGCCTAATCCGCGTTCGCTCGCCGCTACTGACGGAATCACTGTTGTTTTCTCTTCCTGCGGGTACTGAGATGTTTCACTTCCCCGCGTTCCCTCCACACACCCTATGTATTCAGATGCGGGTAACACGCCATCACGCGTGCTGGGTTCCCCCATTCGGACACCCTCGGATCACAGCTCGTTTGGCAGCTCCCCGAGGCTTATCGCAGCCTACTACGTCCTTCATCGGCTCTTGGTGCCAAGGCATCCACCGTGTGCTCTTACACACTTACATTCACAAACAACTAAAGATGCTCGCGTCCACTGTGCAGTTCTCAAACAACACACACCAACCCCACCCAC
>NZ_JAALDU010000249.1 GCF_014145015.1 Dietzia sp. E1
GATCATCTACATGATCGAACACGACCATTCCGGGTCGCTGGGTGTGGTGATCACCCGGCGCAGCGAGACCGATGTCGAGGAGATCCTGCCCGCCTGGTCCGAGTTGTGCGCTCCCCCGTCCGTGTTCCACATCGGAGGACCCGTCAAGCCCGACACCGGCATCGCCCTGGTCGTGCTGAGTGCCGGCGTCGACGGCCACCGGTTCAGTGGGCTCCAGCAGATCGAGGGCCGCGTGCACGTCGTGGACCTGGACAGCGATCCCGACCTCCTGCGGGAGCACATCGACGGCATGCGGGTGTTCGTCGGGTACACCGGCTGGGCGCCCGGTCAGCTGCAGGACGAGCTCGACCGCGGCGACTGGTACGTCGCGCCCAGCCTGCCCAGCGATCTGCTCGCGCCCGCCCGCGTCGACGTGTGGGGCGCGGTGCTGCGCCGTCAGGAGATGCCCCTGCCCCTGTACGCCACGTACCTGCAGGACGGCGACCTCAACTGACATAGTCGCCTGGCGCTGTCTCACGGTGTGGGAAGATGTTTCCGTATTCTGGGCAGTGACATAAGCTCCTGCAGGTGGAGACGGTAGGCGGCGAGTCGACGACGGTGACGGCCCGGCACTGGCTGGTGCTGGCCGTGGCCACGTTCGTCGCCGCGTCCGGATCGGCGTTCGTGATCGGCGTCGGCTTCCTGCTCCCCCATCTCACGAGCGTCATGGGACTGTCCCTCTCGCAGGGCGGGGTCCTGGTCGCGATGCCGCTGGTCGGCATGGCCGCGGCGTTGATCGCGTGGGGCTGGCTCGTCGACCGTGCCGGGGAGAAGGTCGTCCTGGTAGCCGGGTCGGCCGGTGCCGCCGTCACCCTCACCGCGGCACTGTTCGTGGAGTCGTTCGTGTTGCTGGCGGTATTGCTGCTGGTCACGGGCGCCTTCACCGCCTCGGGTAACTCGGCGAGCGGGCGACTGGTCGTGAGCTGGTTTCCCGCGCACCGCCGCGGGCTCGCCATGGGCGTCCGCCAGATGTCGCAGCCGGCCGGTTCCGCGGTCGCGGCCATGACCATGCCGCTGCTCGCGCAGTCGTACGGTCTGGGCGCGGCGTTCGCGCTCCCCCTGGCGATGGCCGCCGTCTCGGCGGTGGCGGCCCTCGTCGTCGTCACCGATCCGCCTCCACCCGAGGCCACGCGCGACGCGGGCGCCGAGGCGATGAGTGGCACGGCGACAGGCGCCGGCGGTGAGGCGGGGAGTGGCGCGGCGACGGACGGTTCGCCGTACCGCGGGTCCGGCTACCTGTACCGCGTCCACGGGGTGTCGGTGCTGCTCGTGCTGCCGCAGGGCATGCTGCAGGCGTTCCTGCTGACGTGGCTGGTGCTGGGGCACGGGTGGTCGGCGGTGTCCGCGGGCGTCGTGGTGACGGTGAGTCAGGTGCTCGGCGCGGCCGCGCGGATCGTGGCGGGCGCGGTCTCGGACCGGGTGGGGTCCCGCATGACGCCCATTCGCGGCGTGGCGATCTCGGTGACCGCCGGACTGGCCGCGCTGGCGGTGGCGGAAGCACTGGGCGCGCCCGGGGTCATCGCGGTGACGCTCGGCGTGATCGCGACCGTGCTCTCGGTGTCCGACAACGGCCTGGCGTTCACCGCTGTCGCCGAGTTCGCCGGGCCCCGGTGGAGCGGCCGCGCGCTCGGGGTGCAGAACACCACCCAGTTCGTGGCGATCTCGGCGTCCACTCCCCTGGTCGCCGCGGTGATCGACGCCGTCGGCTACTGGCCGGTGTTCACCGGCGCGGCCGTGATCGCGGCGCTGGCGATTCCGCTCGTACCCGCCGCCGACCAGCGCCGGGCCTGACCGCCGCGTCGCGCCTGACCGCCCCGCCTTGCGCGCTCGTCAGGGCGCAGGCGCGCCCCGGTACTGCCCCACCGACCACACGTTGCCCTCCGGGTCGCGCACGGAGAAGGTGCGATCCCCGTAGTCGGTGTCCCGGAGATCCAGCACCACCTCGGTGCCGGCGGCCACGGCCCTGCGGTACACCTTCTCCGAGTCGGCGGTCACGACGTAGGCCAGACCGGTGCCGGGTGGCGAGGCGTGCGGATCGTCCGCGCCACGTCCCGCGTCGCCCAGCATCACGCCTCCGCCCTCGGGCCACAGGAGCTCCGCGTGGGTCACCACGCCGTCCTCGGAGTAGCACGCCGTCTCCACGAACCCCAGGGTCGCGACCAGCCAGTCGATCACCGTCCGGGAATCCGAGCACCGGAAACAGTGCCACACTGTCGGCGCGGGTGGGGTGCCCGTCTGATGTGCGTCCATGGGTCGAGTCTGCGCCCACCGGCCGGGCGGCGGTAGGCCACTGTCGGGGGTGATGCGAAATCGTGGCTGGCTAGACTGCCCGGCGTGTCGACCAGCCCCTCCACCAGCGCAGAGATCCGCGCAGAGATCCGCAAGGGTCTGGCCGACTGCTCGACGGTCGGGCTCGGACTGGTGCCGCTCGGACTGGCGTTCGGGGTGCTGATGACCCAGGCGGGGTTCGACTGGTGGTGGGCGCCCGTGTTCTCCCTGGTGATCTACGCCGGGTCGATGGAGTTCCTGGCGATCGGCCTGCTTACCGCCGTCACTCCCCTGTATTCGCTGGCCGCCGCCGCGTTCCTCGTGAACTTCCGCCACGTCTTCTACGGCCTGAGCTTCCCGCTCGAGGCTATCCGTTCACGGCTGGGTCGGCTGTACGCCGTGTACGCGCTCACCGACGAGGTCTACGCGATCACGTCGACCAAGCGGCGCGCGGAGATGAGCGGTCCGCGGACGCTGACCATCGCGATCACCTGCCAGTCCCTGTGGGTGATCCCGGGCGTGATCGGAGCGCTCGTCGGCACCGCCCTCCCCGAGGGGCTGGACGGACTGCAGTTCGCGCTGACCGGGCTGTTCGCCGTGCTGGCCGTGGACGCGTGGCGGTCGTCCGGCGACCTGCCCGCGCCGGTGATCGGCCTGGTGTGCGGGCTGATCGCCGCCGTGGTCGCACCCGACCAGATGCTCATCGTGGGTCTGTGTGCGTTCGTGGGCGTGCTGTTGGTGCGGTACGCGTGGCTGCAGCGGACCGAGCGGCCCGGGCAGTCGGAGCGGCCCGGGAGTGATGTCGCGTGACCGCCGTCCCCGGGACCGCCTACCTCCTCGCCGGGTTGGGCGTGATGTTCCTCGTCACCGTGGCTCTGCGGGCCGCCCCGTTTGTCGCGCTCACCCGCCTCCGCGACTCGGGCGTCGTCCGCTATCTCGGTCGCACCATGCCGGCCGGCGTGATGGTGGTGCTGGTGGTCTACACCCTGCGTGACACCACCACGGCGCTCGGCTCGTGGGTGCCGGCGACCGTCGCGCTCGCGCTCACCTTGGGCGTGCACGTGGCGTTCCGCCGCGCCGCCGCGAGCATCGTGCTGGGAACGGCGACGTACATGGTGCTGCAGGCCTGGCTGGGCTGAGCACACGGGCGGATCAGCTCGCCACGGAGCACACGCCCAGGTCGACCTTCCACTCGGTGAGGCCGTTGAGCCACCCGGAGCGCAGGCGCTTGGGGTCGCCGAGCGCGGTGAGGTCTGGCAGGTGGTCGGCGACGGCGTTGAAGATCAGCTCGAGCTGCATCTTCGCGAGGTTCGCGCCCAGGCAGTAGTGCGGGCCCTGGCCGCCGAAGGTCACGTGCGGGTTCGGGTCGCGGAGGATGTTGAACGTGAACGGGTCGTCGAAGACCTCCTCGTCGAAGTTCGCCGACCCGTAGCAGATCAGCACCCGATCGCCCTCGGCGATGGACACCCCGCCGATCTCGGTGTCCTCCATGGCGGTGCGCTGGAACTGGGTGATCGGCGAGGCCCAGCGCAGGATCTCGTCGTAGGCGGTCTCGGGCCGCTCGCGCTTGAACAGCTCCCACTGATCGGGGTGTTCGAGCATGGCGACCATGCCGTGGGTGGTGGCGTTGCGGGTGGTCTCGTTGCCGGCGACGGCGAGGAGGGTCACGAACCAGCCGAACTCGTCGGCGGAGAGGTGCTCGCCGTCGACGTCGGCCTGGACGAGCTTGGTCACGATGTCGTCCTGCGGATTGGCGGCGCGGTCCTCGGCCATGGCGTTGGCGTAGCCGATGAGCTCCATCGACGCGATGGCGGGCGCGTCCGGGTCGACGCCGGCGTCGTAACTGGTCATGATGTTGGACCACTCGAAGATCTTGTGCCGGTCCTCCTGCGGGACGCCCAGCAGTTCGGCGATCGCCTGCAGCGGCAGCTCGGAGGCCACGGCGGTGACGAAGTCGTCGGCGTTGTTCTCGGCGGCGGCGGTGACGATCTTCCGCGCGCGGTCCGCGAGCTCGTCGCGCATGCCGGCGACGCCGCGCGGCGTGAAGCCGCGGGAGATGATGCGGCGGTGCTTCTTGTGGATCTCGCCGTCCTCGTTGACGAGCATCGCGCGCTGGGCCTCGATGATCTCGCGCGGCGTGCCCTCGGCGAAGCGCGGGATCATCGTGTTCTCCCCCGCGGAGAAGATCTCGCCGGTCAGGCGGGAGATCTCCTTGACGTCAGCGTGCTTGGTGACGAGCCAGTAGTGGTCGTCGTCGAAACCGTCGGAGCCGGGGCGCTTGTCGACGCGGTGGATGGGCTGCGTCCGCCGGAGCTGGCGCCACTCGTCGTGTGGGAGCCGCTTCTCGAACAGGTCCGGGTCGGTGAAGTCGAAGCCCGCCGGGATGGTCACGTCCATGATGTCTCCTGAGACTGGTCGCCCACCGGCCCCCGGTGGGGATGAAACCGTGAATAGTGGTAACTATAACCAGGTGGCACTATCTTCGAGGGAAATTCTCGATCGCGCGTTAATGCTCTCCGAGCAGATGGCCGGGCACATCGCGCGCGCGGCGGCGAACTACGGTCTCACCGTGCCGCGGTTGGAGCTGCTGTTCGTGCTGGGCCTGCAGGGTGAGTGCAAGCAGGTGGAGCTGGCGACGTACCTCGATTGCTCACCGCGCCAGGTGACGGCGCTGGTGGACGGCCTGGTGGCCAGTGGTCACGTGGAGCGGACGATGCCGCCGGATGACCGGCGGGTGCGATTGGTGAGCCTGACGGAGAAGTCGCGCCGGATTGTGGATGAGGTGGTGACGGCGCGCGTCGGCCTCGCCGACTGGTTGTTCGAGGGATGTGACGACGACGAGCTGCAGGCGTTCGGGGCGGTCGCAGAAAAGTTGATCTCGCGGATGAGCGGTCGGGCGCTGAGTCGGCTTCCCGAGCAGTGAGCCGGGCCCGCTCGTTGGATCACGCAGTGCAGGCGTCGCAGCCGGTGTCCGCCCGGTCGTATTCGACGAACCCGCGGGCGAGGTAGTTGGGGACAGCGGCGGGGGAGTCGTCGGCGCACGTGTGCAGCCACACGCGGCGGCAGCCCGGGACGTTCCAGGCGATGCGGCAGACCTCGGAGAGGAACCAGCCGCCCAGGCCGCGGCCAGCGAAGGCGGGCAGGATGCCGAAGTAGACGATCTCCACGTCGACTCCGTCATCGTCGGACCCGGTCCCGCCCGCAGTGGCCGCGTCGGCTGCGCTGTCGCAGGGACTCATGCGCAGTTCCGCGTAGCCGACGACCTCGTCGCCCAGTCTCGCGCGGAGGGTGCTGACGCACGGGTCGGAGCAATAGGAGACCCAGCGGCCCTGTGACCAGTCGAGGCGGTCGACCCAGTTCCAGTCGCTGCCGATCACGCGGTACATCCGCTCGTTGAAGGCGGGCTCGGCGGGAAAGACGCGGGAGATCGTGAGATCTGCGCGATTGGTCGGGCGAAGCTGGTCCGCGGTGGTCTGCTGAAGGTAGGTCACGCTGGTCACCGCCCTATTAGAACAGTGCCGCCCTCTCCTACCCGGCTGTTGCGGGGGAGAGGGCGGCACGGCGATCAGCTCTGAGGCTCAGTGACCATCTAGGCTTGGCGCGGCGTTCAACTTAGGTCAGTTGAAGGTGATGTAAGGGACACCCGGGATGTTCATGTTGTTGATCGACCCCGCAGCAGCGTCCTTGGCGTTATTCATCGCCTCATGAAAGGCATTCTCAATGCCGGTGGCAGCGTGCGGGTTGTTCGCTACGACGCCCGCCCCTGCCCCGAGGGCAGCCGATCCGCCAGCCGCGGCGCCGGTACCGACGATGCCCGCAGGGACGGCCCAAGCGGGAGCTGCGGCCACTGCCGCAGCCGCACCTGCCAAAGCGGGCGCGGCGGACGCGGCCCCGGCGGGCACGGCGGTGTTGGCGATCATCGTGGCAATGAGGATCGAGATCGGGTCCATGCTAGTTCTC
>NZ_JAALDU010000250.1 GCF_014145015.1 Dietzia sp. E1
CTCGCCGCCAAGGCGAACGAGTTCCGACTCGGCGGCGCGACCCGACAGCTCCTCGACCTCGGCGACGTGCTCGCCGTCCACGGCGACCTCTGGGAGTTCTCCGCATGAGCAGCAGCACGGTCCAGACCATCGCCGACGTCGCGGCCCGGCCGTTCACCTCCGTCGCCGACGCCGTCCACGCCCTGTCCGCCGTCGGCGACCGCGGCATCTGGTCCGACGACCGGCTCACGCCGTGGTCGGACGCCGTCCGCGCGTCGGCCGTGCGGATCGCGGCGCTGCGTGAACTGATGGCCTCGTCGTCGTCATCACCGGCGCGCACACCCCACATCGGTCTCCTCCTGGCCGGCACCCCCGAGTACCTCCACCTGCTCGGCGCGGCGGCGTGTTCGGAGATCGTCGTGGCCGGGCTCAACCCCACGCGCCGCGGCGAGGCGCTCCTGCGCGACGCGGCGCTCGCGGACTGCGCGCTCATCCTCACCGACGCCGACAACGAGGCGCTCCTCGACGGCCTCGACCCCGGCATCCCGGTGGTCAACGTGGACTCCCCCGAGTGGGCCGCGCTGCTCGACCGCCACGCCGACGCCACGCTCCCCGCGGTCACGGACGTGCCGACCGGCCCCGACGACCTGGTCGCGCTGGTCTTTACCTCCGGCACCAGCGGCGATCCCAAGGCCGTGCGGATCACGCAGAACAAGATCTCCGTGCCCGGACGCATGCTCGCCGAACGGTTCGGCATCGGCACCGACGACTGCGTGTACAGCGCGATGCCGCTGTTCCACTCCAACGCCGTCATGGTCGCCTGGCCGATCGCCCTGTTCTCCGGCTGCTCCATCGCGCTCCGCCGCCGGTTCTCCGCCTCCAACTGGCTCGACGACGTCCG
This sequence comes from Dietzia sp. E1, assembly GCF_014145015.1. Lineage (GTDB taxonomy): Bacteria > Actinomycetota > Actinomycetes > Mycobacteriales > Mycobacteriaceae > Dietzia > Dietzia cinnamea_A. The sequence goes on from NZ_JAALDU010000250.1 coordinate 881, forward strand.
GCGGCACGGTTGCACGTTCGCCAACTACGCCGGCGCGCCCCTGTCCTACATCCTGGCCACCCCCGAGCGGCCCGACGACGCCGACAACCCGATGCGCGTGGTCTACGGCAACGAGGCCCCGGCCGACGTGCGCCGCGAGTTCGCCCGGCGCTTCGGCGTCACCGTGGTGGACGGGTTCGGCTCCAGCGAGGGCGGCATCTCCGTCACGCGTACGCCCGAGACCCCCGACGCCGCCCTCGGACCGCTCCCGGCCGGGGTGCTCGTCGTGGACCCCGAGACCGGCGAGGAGTGCCCGCGCGCCCGCTTCGACGACGCGGGCGTCCTGCTCAACGCCGACGAGGCCGTCGGCGAGATGGTCGCCGACGGACCCGGACTGTTCGCCGGCTACTGGGGCGATCCGGCCGCCGACGCCGAACGCATGCGCGGGGGCCGCTTCCACTCCGGTGACCTCGCCTACGTCGACGACGACGGGTGGGTCTACTTCGCGGGCCGGTCCGGTGGCTGGATGCGCGTGGACGGGGAGAACCTGGCGGCGGCACCGATCGAACGCGTACTGCGCCGCCACCCCGATGTGGCCGAGGTCGGCGTGTACGCCGTGCCGGCGGCGACGGTGCGCGGTGCGGCCGCCATCGGCGACGCCGTGGCCGCGGGGGTGGTGCCGCGTGAGAGCGCCGACGTCAGCGCACTCGCCGACGGGTTCGCCGACTTCCTCGCCGCCCAACCCGACCTGGGCCCCAAGCAGCGACCGTCGCTGCTACGGGTCACGTCGGCGCTTCCGAGGACCGCGAGCTTCAAGTTCCGGGCGCGGGATCTCACCTCGCTCGGGACGGATCCCGCCGGGGACCGGGTCTGGGTCCGCCCCGACGGCGCGGAGGCCTTCACCCCCGTGTGACGACCTCGGTAAGTTTCATGTCGTGGACCCCGCCCTGAACACCGACCCGCGTACCGCCGCCGGCACCGCCGACCAGCCCGATGCCGTCGCCGTCGCGCCCGACGACGACTTCGGCGTCCCCGCCGCGGTCCCGCCCAAGCCGCTGCTGCGCGGGTGGATCCACGCCGGCACCCTCCCGGTGGCGATCGCGCTGGGTGTGGTGCTCACCGTGCTCGCCGACGGGACGGCACTGACCTGGGCCTGCGCGGTGTTCCTGGCCACGTCGACCCTGCTGTTCGGCATCTCGGCGCTCTACCACCGGTGGAACTGGGGGCCGAAGGCGTCCGGGCTGCTGCGGCGGCTGGACCACTCCAACATCTTCCTGCTCATCGCCGGGACCTACACACCGATGACGGTCGCGGCGCTCGAGGCGCCGGCCAGCACGATCCTGCTGTCGATCGTGTGGGCGGGGGCGCTGCTGGGGATCGTCTTCCGGCTGTTCTGGCTCTCCGCGCCGAGATGGCTGTACGTGGTGCTGTACATCGTCCTGGGCTGGACCGCCGTGTGGTTCGCCGGCGACCTCATCGAGGCCAACCTCGCCGCCGTCATCCTGGTCCTCGTCGGCGGTCTCGCCTACACCGGCGGCGCGGTGGTCTACGGGCTCAAGCGCCCGAACCCGTCACCCGGCGTCTTCGGTTTCCACGAGATCTTCCACGCCTGCACCGCGGTCGCGTTCGGGTGCCACTGGGCCGCGATGCTGCTGTTCGTGCTGGGGAGCTGACGACGCCGGTTCCCCGGCCTCAGGTGCCTCAACGCGGAAATCCGCTACTCCGAATCCGGATTCGCTACTCCCACAGAGGTAGCGGATCCGGATTCGAGGTAGCGGATTTCGGTGGGCGGGTCAGGCCAGCGTGCCGCGCAGGCGCTCGACGGCCGCCTCGTACTCGGCGACGATCTGCTTCATGGTCTCGGCGACCGGGACCACACCGTCGAGCGAGCCGATGATCTGCCCGGCAGGCATGGCCACGACCTCGGGGTCCTGGGCCTCCGAGATCCGCTGGTGCGCCTCGGCGACGAGCAGGTTCTGCAGCGGCATGGGCAGCGGCTCCGGGGCGTCGGCGGCCGCCCACGCCTCCGTCCACTTGCTCTTGAGCAGGCGGGCGGGCTTGCCGGAGTAGATCCGGGTGCGAACGGTGTCCCGGCTGGTCGCCGCGACCAGCGCCTTCTGCATCGCCCTGGACCCGCCGTCCTCCGCGTACTCGGAGGCGGTGAGCCAGCGCGACCCCATCCAGGCGCCCTGGGCACCCATACCGACGACGGCCGCGACCTGCGTGCCGTCACCGATGCCGCCGGCCGCGAGCACCGGCGCCCGGCCCCCGAGCGCCCGGACGATCTCGGGCACGAGCACCATCGTCGCGACCTCGCCGGTGTGGCCGCCGGCCTCGCCGCCCTGGGCGATGACGATGTCGACCCCGTTCTCGACGTGGGCCAGGGCGTGCTTGGTGGCGCCGGCCAGCGCGGCGACCTTGAGGCCGTTCTCGTGGGCGAGGTCGATGATGTGCTTCGGCGGGGACCCGAGCGCGTTGGCCACCAGCCCCGGCCGGTGCTTGAGGGACATCTCGACGTGCGACTGCGCGACCGAGTGGAGCCAGCCGAGGACGCCGGCGTTCTTCGCGGCGTCATCGCCCAGCGGCGGCACCCCGAGGTCGTCGAGGACCCGGTTGACGAAGGACTTGTGCTCCTCCGGGATCATCGCGGCGATGTCGGAGGGGCTGCCCTCGGTGGGCACCTTGTTGGGCATGACGATGTCGACGCCGTACGGCTTGCCGTCGGTGTTCTCGTCCATCCAGGTCAGGACCTCGTCGAGCTCCGCGGCGTCGTTGTACCGCACGCAGCCCAGCACCCCCATCCCGCCGGCGCGGGTCACGGCCGCCGCGACCGCCTTGGACGGGGTGAACGCGAAGATCGGGTACTCGATCCCGAACTCCTCGGTGAGAGAGGTACGAATGCTCACTTGCTGATCTCCTGGCTGTCGTCTGCGGGACGGGACGCGGCGATCTCCGCGGCCCAGCGGTAGTCGGGTTTGCCGGCGGGATTGCGTTTGACCGACGATTCGACCCACAGCGCGCGCGGGCACTTGTACCGGGCGATCTCCTTGCGCGCGTACTCGTTGAGTTCCTCGATCGGCGGGCACTTCCCGTCGCGGGTGTGCAGCACCGCGGCGACCTTCTGACCCATCCGCTCGTCGGGGACGCCGATCACCAGGGCGTCGAATACGTCGGGATGCGTCTTGAGCGCGGCCTCGACCTCCTCCGGGTGCACCTTCTCGCCGCCGGTGTTGATGGAGACGGAGCCGCGGCCGAGCATCGTCACGGTGCCGTCGGCCTCCACGCGGGCATCGTCCCCGGGGATGGCGTAGCGCTTGCCGTTGAACGTCTTGAACGTCTCGGCGGTCTTGGCCTCGTCTTTGTAGTAGCCCAGCGGGATGTGGCCGGTGCGCGCCACCTTGCCGATGACGTCCGAGCCGGGCTCGACCTCGTTGCCGTCGGCGTCGAGGACGGTGGTCTCGCCGTCGATCTTCACCCGCGGCCCGCCGGTGTGGGTCTTGCCCTTCTCCGCCAGCGCGATGCCCGAGAACCCGGTCTCCGAGGAGCCGATCGAGTCCGAGATCATCGCGTTGGGGAAGGCGTCCACGAACTGGTCCTTGACCGACGGCGAGAACAGGGCCGCCGAGGAGCCGAGGTAGAACAGCGACGACGCGTCGTACTTCTCCGGATCCCACGCCTCGATCATCGGCCGCGCCATCGCGTCGCCCGTGATGAACATGAGGTTGATCTTGTGGTCCGTCACGGCCTGCCAGACCGCCTCCGGATCGAACTCCGGGATGAGCACGTTGGTGTGTCCGGCGAACAGCGCCATGAGGATCGCCCACTGCGCGCCGCCGTGGATGAGCGGCGGCAGCGCGCACCGGACGAGCACGCCGCCCTCGACCGCCTTGTTCGCGAGCTCCCACTCGTCGGCCACGCGTTCGCCGGTGAGGAAGTCGATGCCGCCGCCGAGGACCATGAAGACGTCCTCCTGGCGCCACATCACGCCCTTGGGCGAACCCGTGGTGCCGCCGGTGTAGAGCATGTAGATGTCGTCGTTCGACCGCTCACCGAAGTCGCGCTCGGGCGACTGCGCCGTCAGCGCCTCGTCGTAGTGCGCGACCGTGACGCCCTCGGGAGCGGCCGGGTCGGGCCCGTCGGTGCCGTCCTCGACGACCAGACAGTGCCGCACGCCCGGCGTCCGGGGGAGGGTCTGCTCGAGGACGTCCGAGTACCGCCGCTCGTGGATCACCGCCACGGCGTCGGAGTTGTCGAGCAGGTACTCGAGCTCCGCGGACACGTAGCGGAAGTTGACGTTGACCATGACGGCGCGGATCTTGAAGATCGCCACCATGGCCTCCACGGCCTCGATGGTGTTCCGACTGTAGACCGCGACCTTGTCGTCCGGTCCCACGCCCACGGACTGAAGGTGGTGCGCGAGCCGGTTGGCCCGCTCCTCCAGCTCCCTGAACGTGAAGGACCGCTCCCCCTGGACGAGGACGAGCCTGTCCGGTACGCGGTCCACGCTGTGCTCTACGAGATCCCCGATGGTGTACGCCATGGCCCTAAAGTAGAACCTGTTCCGCCCGCGTGGTGTGGGTTACATTCGATCGCGTTCTGAAAAGATTCCGCTGGAGGCCCCATGACCACGACCGTCACCCCGGAGGACCAGCACCTGCTCACGGAGCGGCGTGGGCATGCCCTGATCGTCACCATGAACCGTCCCGAGGCGCGTAACGCCCTGTCGGGCCCGATGATGCGTGGCATGGAGGCCGCCTGGGACCTCGTGGACTCCGACCCGGACATCCGGGCGTGCATCCTCACCGGCGCGGGCGGCTACTTCTGCGCGGGCGCGGACCTCAAGGCGATGAACAACGACGCTCCGGGCGACAAGTTCGCGGGCGGCGGCTGGGACCTCACCAGGCTGCCCGCCCTGCTCAAGGGGCGCCGGTTGAGCAAGCCACTCATCGCCGCGGTCGAGGGCCCCGCCATCGCCGGCGGCACCGAGATCCTCCAGGGCACCGACATCCGCGTGGCCGGCCGGTCGGCGAAGTTCGGTGTCTCAGAGGCGCGCTGGGGCCTGTACCCCCTGGGCGGCTCCGCGGTGCGCCTGGTCCGCCAGATCCCGTACACCGTGGCGATGGAGGTCCTCATGACCGGCCGTCACCTGTCCGCCGAGGAGGCCGAGCGGTTCGGCCTCATCGGCCACGTGGTCGACGACGGCTCCGCCCTGGACAAGGCGCTCGAGATCGCCGAGGCCATCGCCGCCAACGGCCCGCTCGCCGTCCAGGGGATGATCGAGACGATCCGTCGGACCGAGGGCATGCACGAGGAGGAGGCCTTCACGGTCGACGCCGAGGTGGGCGGGCGTGTGTTCGCCTCCGCCGACGCGAAGGAGGGCCCGCGGGCCTTCGCGGAGAAGCGCAGGCCCGAGTTCCGGGGAGAGTGACTACCCGCGTTCACATCTGCCTATAAGGTCGACTCGACGATCGTCGACGAACGAGGGTGGGAAATGAGTGGCGCAGGACCGCGGGTAGTGATCGCCGACGACGACGAGGACATCCGCGAGCTTGTCGCCTTCAAACTCTCCAACGCCGGGTACGAGGTGCGCGCGGCCCGGGACGGGGTCGAGGCCCTGGAGGCGATCATGAGCTTCGAGCCGGCGCTGGCGATCCTCGACGTCATGATGCCCGGGCTCTCCGGACTCGACGTCCTGCGCCGGCTGCGTGACGGGGAGGGTCCCGCGGACTGCCGCGCCCTGCTGCTCACCGCCCGGGC
>NZ_JAALDU010000251.1 GCF_014145015.1 Dietzia sp. E1
GCGAGCACCTCGATGCCGTCGGCGAACGGGAAGAACGCGTCGGAGGCGGCCACCGCCCCGGCGACCCGGTCCCCCGCGCGCTGCACGGCGAGCCGCGCCGAGTCGACGCGGTTGACCTGCCCCATCCCCACGCCGACGGTGGCACCGGACTGGGCGAGCAGGATGGCGTTGGACTTGACCGCGCGGCAGGCGCGCCACGCGAACAGCAGGTCGCGGAGGGTCTGCTCGTCGGCGTCGTCGCCGCAGGCCCTGGTCCAGCCGGCCACGACGTCGCCGTCGGCGTCGAGGGCGTCGCGCTGCTGCACGAGCACGCCGCCGGAGATCTGCTTGCGCTCGACCTCCTCACCGGCGGGCGGCTGCGCCTCGAGGATCCGGATGTTCTTCTTGCGCTGGAGTATCTCCACGGCGCCGTCGGCGTAGGACGGGGCGATGATGACCTCGGTGAAGATCTCGGCGACCTGCTCGGCCATCTCCACCGTGACCTCGCGGTTCGCCGCGATGACGCCGCCGAACGCGCTGACGGGGTCGCACTCGTGGGCGGCGCGGTGGGCGGCGGCGATGTCGGCGTCGATCGCGATGCCGCACGGGTTGGCGTGCTTGATGATCGCGACGCACGGCTCGGCGTGATCGAAGGCCGAGCGCCAGGCGGCGTCGCCGTCGACGTAGTTGTTGTAGCTCATCTCCTTGCCGTGCAGTTGGCGGGCCTGGGCGAGCCCGGGTGCGGCCGCGGCGTCGGTGTAGAGGGCGGCGCTCTGGTGCGGGTTCTCGCCGTAGCGGAGGGTGGCCACGAGGTCGAGGCTCTGGCCCTGCCAGACCGGATAGCCCTCGTCCTCGCCGGACGTCTGCTCGGTCATCCACGTGGCCACGGCCACGTCGTAGGCGCCGGTGTGGCGGAAGGCGGCGGCGGCGAGGCGGCGGCGCTGTTCGAGGGTGAACCCGCCCGCGGCGACGGCCTCCAGCGCGTCGCCGTAGCCGGCCGGGTCCACCAGGACCGCGACGGAGGGATGGTTCTTGGCCGCCGCGCGGACCATGGACGGTCCGCCGATGTCGATCTGCTCGACGCAGGCGTCGTAGTCGGCGCCGGAGGCGACGGTGTCGGTGAAGGGGTAGAGATTGACGACGACGAGCTCGAACGGGTGCACGCCGAGGTCCTCGATCTGCTCGAGGTGCTCGGGCTTGCGGGTGTCGGCCAGGATGCCGGCGTGGACCCGCGGGTGCAGGGTCTTGACCCGACCCTCGAGGCATTCCGGGAACCCGGTCAGCGCGTCGACGGGCGTCACGGCGATCCCCGCGTCGGCGATGCGCTGGGCGGTCGAGCCGGTGGAGACGATCTCGACCCCGGCGTCGGCGAGCCCCCGGGCGAGTTCTTCCAGCCCGGTCTTGTCGTAGACGCTGATGAGGGCACGGCGGACGGGCCTGCGGGAGTCGGTCACTTCAGGTGCACCTTTCGACCTTCGATGTGGAGTCGGCCGCGGGCGGCGGCCGCGAGGACGTCGACGAGCAGTTCGCGCTCGACGACCTTGATGC
>NZ_JAALDU010000252.1 GCF_014145015.1 Dietzia sp. E1
TCGGCGGCGGTCGCGGCGAGCGTGCCACGCATCGACTCCGGCAGCCCGGCGAGTTCGGCCTCGTCGGTGACGGGGACGGCCAGTTCCGTGGTGGAGGCCAGCAGGTTCTCGCCGAACTCCGTGGTGAGCTCCGCGAGACGGGTGTCGATCGCGGTGAGGCGGGCCCGGCCCGCGTCGTCGAGCGCCGCACCCGCACGGAGCAGGTCCCGGTGGTGCCGGCGGACGAGCCGCGCGGTCTCGTCGTCGAGGTCCAGCTCGCCGGCCTCCAGCGCGGAGTGGACCGCGTCGACGCGCGCGAACAGGCCGGGGTCCGTCATCACGGCCGAGCGGTGCGCGGCCAGCAGCGGCGAGACGACCCGTTCCACGGCCAGGCGGGCGGGCGTGGCGTCCGGGCCGAGCAGTCCGTAGAAGACCGACAGGACCCGGTCCAGAGCACGGCCCGAGCGCTCGAGCGCGACCACGGTGTTGTCGGCCGTCGGCGGCTCCGGGTTGCCCACGATCGCGGCGATCTCCGCCGCGTGATCGTCGATCGCGGTGCGGATGGCCGGCTCGAGATCCTCGTCTCGCACCGCCGCGAAGTCGGGCAGTCCGTACGGCAGCGGGGACTCGTCGAGCAGCGGGTGACGCGGGGCCTCGGGGCTCGGAGTGGTCATGAGGGGCAGTCTACGTCCGCTCCCCGACCGTGCCCCCGTCCGCTCACGACCGCCGCGCCGCAACGCACGTCACGTGCACCGCGCGGCAGCGCGCCTCACATCCATTGCGCGGCGGTGTCCCACGCCAGCCTCACAGCCAGGATCGCGATGACCACGAGGAACACGGTGCGGATGAACTCGTTGCCGCGGTTCATGGCCATGCGGGCCCCGAGGAAGCCCCCGGTGAGGTTGGCCAGGGCCATACAGCCGCCGAGGATCCACAGGACCTCGCCGTGCACACCGAACACGAGGATCGAGGCGAGGTTGGTGGTGAGGTTGGCGATCTTGGCGGCCACGGTGCCCTGGAGGAACCCGAAGCCCAGGAACGCGACGATCGCGATGACGAAGAAGGATCCCGTCCCCGGGCCGAGGATGCCGTCGTAGAAGCCCACCACCACGCCGATGAGCGCCGAGCGCCACGCACGGGACCAGCCCGAGTGCCGCTCCTCGTGGACACGCCCCAGGCTCGGCTTGAACCACGTGTAGGCCCCCACCGTGACCACCGCCACCAGGACGAGCGGGGTGAGCAGCTCCTTGGGGATGAAGCGGGCGACGGACGAGCCCGCCGCGGAGCCCGCGAAGGCGGCCACGACCAGCGGCGCGACCATGGCCACCGGGACCCGGATCCGGCGCAGATAGGTCGCCGTGGCCATGAGTGTCCCGGCCACCGACGAGAGCTTGTTGGTGCCGAGGATCTCCGGGGTGGAGGTGTCGGCGGGGAGCCCGATGACCAGCGCCGGCAGCTGGATGAGTCCACCCCCGCCGACCACGGAGTCGACCCAGCCCGCGATGAACGCCGCCAGCACCAGGGCCGCGAGGACCCACACCGAGACACCGACGGCGGACGACGAGGCTGCGCTCGCCAGGGAGAAGGACATGCCGATAACTGTGCTGTAATCGGTTTGTGTATATCAACCCTTACGGAGCCGATCCGGTCACCCTGGCCGCCGACCTGGCCAACCGCCGCCCCCGCACCACCCGCGAGCTGGTGGACCGCTGCCGCGAAGCGGGTGTGACCATCGATCGGAGCGCCTCCGACGCGGACCTCGGGGAACTGCTGACGTTCCTCGACGACTGGCTCGTCGTCGTCGACACCACCGACCCCCGTGAGCGCGCCACCGCGCTCAACGCCCTGCTCGCCGACCACTCGGGGCCGCCCCGCCTGACCGACCACGACGGACACTGGCACGTCCACTACCGCGCCGATGACGTGGGCTTCGCCCGGGTGCTCACCACCATGTTCTCGGTGGGCACCGCCCTGCACCTCACCTCACGCGGCATCGACCGGCTCGCACGGTGCGCGGCCGACGACTGCGACGCCGTGTTCGCCGACACCACCCGCAACGGGCGCAAGGCGTACTGCTCGACGCGCTGCACGAACCGGTGCGCGGTCCGCCGCCACCGCGCCCGGGCCTGACGCGGTCCGACGGCCGGCGCTACTTCTTGTCCGCGCTAGAATCCGCCGACAGCGCCGCGACGAAGGCCTCCTGCGGCACGTCCACCCGGCCGATGGACTTCATCCGCTTCTTGCCCTCCTTCTGCTTCTCCAGCAGCTTGCGCTTACGGCTGATGTCGCCGCCATAGCACTTGGACAGCACGTCCTTGCGGATGGCGCGGATGTTCTCGCGCGCGATGATCTTGGACCCGATCGCCGCCTGCACCGGCACCTCGTACTGCTGACGCGGGATGAGCTCCTTGAGCTTGACCGTCATCTTGTTGCCGTACGCCTGCGCGTGGTCGCGGTGCACGATCGCGCTGAACGCGTCCACGGCCTCGCCCTGCAGCAGGATGTCGACCTTGACCAGGTCAGCGATCTGCTCGCCGGCCTCCTCGTAGTCCATCGACGCGTAACCCTTGGTGCGGGACTTGAGGGAGTCGAAGAAGTCGAAGATGATCTCGCCCATCGGCAGCACGTAGCGCAACTCCACCCGCGTCTCCGACAGGTAGTCCATGCCCTTCATCTCGCCGCGCTTGGACTGGCACAGCTCCATGGTCGTGCCGACGAACTCGCTGGGCACGATGATCGTGCACTTGACGATCGGCTCGTAGACCTCGCGATTCTTGCCCTCGGGCCAGTACGAGGGGTTGGTGACCTGATGCTCGGAGCCGTCTTCGGCCACGACGCGGTACACGACGTTCGGGGCGGTGGAGATGAGGTCGAGGTTGAACTCGCGCTCCAGGCGGTCGCGCGTGATCTCCATATGCAGCAGGCCCAGGAAGCCGCAGCGGAAGCCGAAGCCCAGCGCCACCGACGTCTCGGGCTCGTAGTCCAGGGACGCGTCGTTGAGGCGCAGCTTGTCCAGGGCGTCGCGCAGCACCGGGTAGTCCGAGCCGTCGATCGGATACAGGCCCGAGAAGACCATGGGGTTGGGCTCGGCGTACCCGGGGAGCGGCTCCTCCGCGCCGTTCCGCGCGGCGGTGACCGTGTCACCGACCTTGGACTGGCGGACGTCCTTCACGCCGGTGATGAGGTAGCCCACCTCGCCGGGGCCGAGCCCGTCCGTGGCCTTGGGCTCGGGCGAGATGATCCCCACCTCGAGCGCCTCGTAGGTGGTGCCCGTGGACATCATCTTGACCTTCTCGCGCGGCTTGAGCGAGCCGTCGACCACGCGGACGTACGTGACCACACCGCGGTAGGTGTCGTAGACCGAGTCGAAGATCATCGCCCGCGCCGGGGCCTCCGGGTCACCGACCGGGGCGGGGATGGTCTCGCACAGCTTGTCCAGCAGCGCCTCGACGCCCATGCCCGTCTTGCCGGAGACGCGCAGGACGTCGCCCGGCTCGCAGCCGACGATGTGGGCGATCTCCTCGGCGAACCGGTCGGGGTCCGCGGCCGGCAGGTCGATCTTGTTGAGCACGGGGATGATCTCGAGGTCGTTCTCCATGGCCAGGTAGAGGTTGGCCAGGGTCTGCGCCTCGATTCCCTGCGCGGCGTCCACCAGCAGGATCGCGCCCTCACACGCCTCGAGCGCGCGGGAGACCTCGTAGGTGAAGTCGACGTGGCCGGGGGTGTCGATCATGTGCAGGACGATCTCCTCGCCCGCGTGCGCGCCGGAGCGCGGCACCCAGGGCAGGCGGACGTTCTGCGCCTTGATGGTGATGCCACGCTCGCGCTCGATGTCCATGCGGTCGAGGTACTGGGCGCGCATGAGCCGCTCCTCGACCACGCCGGTGAGCTGCAACATGCGGTCGGCCAGCGTCGACTTGCCGTGGTCGATGTGCGCGATGATGCAGAAGTTCCTGATCCTGGCCGGATCGGTGAACGTCGTCTCTGCGAAGTTGGGAATCTCGATCACTCCTGGAGGCGGGCCCGGGTGCTGCTGGATTGCGGTCCGTCCGGGCGATCACCCCATTGTCACACGCCCGCAGCCCGAACACCCACCACGTATCGACCCGTGGGGACGGCGTCCACGGTGCCGTCGTCGAGGAACCGCGCGGTCGAGGCGGTCATCGCCCGCATGTTGGCCGTCATGCGCTCGTCGTCCCCGCGCGCGTCGAAGAACACCCCCAGGTCCGTCGCGGCCTCGGCGGGGAAGACCTCCTCCACGATCCCGTCGATGCGTGGGGCGTCCGGCGTGAGCGCGCGGACCACGACGTGCTGGGTGTAGGAGGTCGTGGACTGGGTGTCGATCGCCACCCGCGTGTGCTCCTCGAGCCACACCCGCAGCCACTCCTCACGCCCGATCCGCTCCGGCCGGCGCAGGAACGCGATGTTGGCCATCCCCTCGCAGCGCCCGTCGGGTCCGGGCGCCGGGGCCGGCAGGGGTTCGGACGCGGTGACTGACCACGCCGACACCGGCCCGAGCGCCTCCAGCGCCGCGAGGAGTTCGGCACACGCGGTGGCCGAGGCGACCGGCACCCGGGTGCGGACCACCGCGAGCACCGGCAGCTCGGTGACGCGCACGTCGATCATCGCGCCGGCGACCTGGTCGTCGCGCACGTTGACCACGACCTCGTCGACGCCCAGTGCGGCCAGCGGCCCCGTCACGGCCTCCGCGATCCGCCCGCGCAACTCCTGCGCCCCCGCCGGCTCGACCGGCCCGTCCTGTGCC
>NZ_JAALDU010000253.1 GCF_014145015.1 Dietzia sp. E1
GCCGGCGCGACGGCGTCCTCGAGGTCGAGGATCACCACGTCCGCCCGGTCGGCGGCCTTGCCGTAGCGCTCCGGCCGGTCGGCCGGGCAGAACAGCAGTGCGGGCCCGGGCGGGATCCAGGTCGGGGCGGGGGTCATGCCGTCCCCTCCCCCGCCGGCCGCTTACGCACGAGGGTCTTGCGGACCGCGCGCGCCACGATGTCGCCGTGTTGGTTGCGGCCGATGTGCTCGAGCGTGACGATGCCCTCGCCCGGCCGGGACTTCGACTCGCGCTTGTCGGTGCACACGGTCTCCGCGTAGAGCGTGTCGCCGTGCAGCACCGGCTTGGGGAAGCTCACCTCGGAGAACCCGAGGTTCGCCACGATCGTGCCCTGCGTGAGCTGCGCGACCGACAGGCCGACCAGCGTGGACAGCGTGTGCATGGAGTTCATGAGCCGCTCCCCGCCGAAGCCGGGCTGCTCGGCCGCCCACGCCGCGTCCAGGTGGAGCGCCTGCGTGTTCATGGTGAGCGTGGTGAACAGGACGTTGTCCGCCTCGGTCATGGTGCGGCCCGGGCGGTGCAGGTAGGCGGTGCCCACCTCGTACTCCTCGAACCACAGGCCGCGCTGGACGACCTCTTTTCGCTGCTCGGTCATCGTCACAACCCCAGACCGCGCGCGATGAGCATGAGCTGCACCTCGGTGGTGCCCTCGCCGATCTCGAGGATCTTCGAGTCGCGGTAGTGCCGCGCCACCGGGTACTCGTTCATGAAGCCGTAGCCGCCGTGGATCTGCGTGGCGTCCCGGGCGTTGTCCATCGCCGCCTCGGAGGCGACCATCTTGGCGATGGCGGCCTCCTTCTTGAAGGGCTTGCCGGCCAGCATGAGGCGCGCGGCGTCGTGGTAGGCGCAGCGGGCCGTGTGGGCGCGGGCCTCCATGCGGGCGATCTTGAACGAGATGGCCTGGAACTCGCCGATCTTGCGGCCCATCGACTCGCGCTCACGCGCGTACTTCACCGACTCGTCGACGCAGCCCTGCGCGGCACCGGTCGCCACCGCGGCGATCGCGATGCGGCCCTCGTCGAGGATCGACAGGAAGTTCGCGTACCCGCGCCCCTCCTCACCCAGCAGGTTCTCCACCGGCACGCGGGCGTCGGCGAACGTCAGCGGGTGCGTGTCGGAGGAGTTCCAGCCGACCTTGTCGTAGGCCGGCTCGGCGGTGAAGCCGGGGGTGCCGGCCGGGACGATGATCGTCGAGATGGCCTTCTTGCCGTTGTCGCGCGTGCCGGTCACCGCCGTGACGGTGACCAGGGACGTGATGTCGGTCCCCGAGTTGGTGATGAACTGCTTGTTGCCGTTGATCACCCACTCGTCGCCGTCCCGCTTGGCGGTGGTCTTGGTGGCGCCGGCGTCCGAGCCCGCGCCGGGCTCGGTGAGGCCGAAGCCGGCCAGCTTCCGGCCGGCGGCCAGGTCGGGCAGCCACTTCTCGCGCTGCTCGTCGGTGCCGAAGTGGTAGATGGGCATGGCGCCCAGGCCCACGCCGGCCTCGAGGGTCATGGCGGTCGACTGGTCGACCCGGCCCAGCTCCTCCAGCGCCAGCGCGAGCGCGAAGTAGTCGCCGCCCATCCCGCCGAACTCCTCGGGGAAGGGCAGGCCGAACAGGCCCATCTCGCCCATCTGGGCCACGACCTCGTACGGGAAGGTGTGGTTGCGGTCGTGCTCGGCGGACGCCGGCGCGACCACCTTGTCGGCGAAGTCGGCGACCGTCGCCTTGAGGTCCGCGTAGTGCTCTTCCAACTCAGGCATCGCCTGCTCCTTCGGATTCATCAGTGGAGGGGTGTGGCTCGACGGTCGCGAGCAGGTGGTCGGCGGGCACCTGCTCGCCGGTGCCGACGTGGATCCGGACCACGCCGTCGATCGGGGCGGTGAGCGAGTGCTCCATCTTCATGGCCTCCACCGCCACGATGTTCTGGCCGGCCGTGACCTCGTCGCCGTCGGAGACGAAGCACGCGATCACCGAGCCGGGCATGGGGCTGAGGATCTGGCCGTCCGCCGCCCCGGCGTCGTGGATGCGCGAGTCGATGAGTGGCAGCAGCCGCAGGTCCCACGTGCCGCCGTCGCCGGCCACCCAGAACGTGTCCGACGCCTTCGGGTCGCGCGAGCGCACGACGGTCCACCGCTGCTGTGTGCCGTCGACGGTCAGCCTCAGGGAGGCGCCGTCGCGCGCGACCCGGGCGTGATGGCGGGCCGCCACCCTCGGCTCCTCGGTGGAACCGATGGTCGCGTCGGTGATGGTCACCTCGGCGTCGTCGGGCGTGCCCTTCAGACCCACGGTGACGGCCTCGGAGCCGGCCCCGGAATCGAGCCGCGTCCACACCTCGGCGCGACCACCGATCCGCCAGCCGTTGGGCACGTCCCACGGGCCGCGGCGCCGCGCGGGCACCCGGGCCCACCGCTCCTCGGTCCGGTGCATCGCCACGGCCACCAGCGCGCCCTCGGGAGCCGGGGTGGCGACGTAGTCGTCGACCGACCGGTCGAGCAGCCCGGTGTCGAGATCCCCCGCGATCACCTCGGGGCGGGAGAGCAGGAAGCGGCAGAAGTCGACGTTCGTCCGTAGGCCCAGCACGTGGGTGCCGGCCAGCGCGGCGTCGAGCCGGGCCAGCGCCTCGGCCCGGTCGGCGCCGTGGGCGATGACCTTCCCGAGCATGGGGTCGTAGTCGCTGCCGACGACCGTGCCGACCCGCAGTCCGGAGTCCACGCGGATCCCGTCCCCGGACGGCTCCTCGAGACCGAGCACCGTGCCGCCGGTGGGCAGGAAGCCCTTCGCCGGGTCCTCGGCGTACACGCGCGCCTCGATCGCGTGGCCGGTGAGGGTGATGTCGGACTGGCGCAGCGTGAGCTCCTCGCCCGCGGCGATGCGCACCTGCCAGTCGACGAGGTCCACGCCGGTGACCATCTCGGTGACCGGGTGCTCGACCTGGAGGCGCGTGTTCATCTCCATGAAGAAGAACTCGTCCGGGGCGTGGGCCGAGACGATGAACTCGACCGTGCCCGCGCCCACGTAACCCACCGACCGCGCCGCGTCGCACGCCGCCTGACCGATCCGCTCGCGGGTCGCCTCGTCGAGCAGCGCGCTGGGCGCCTCCTCGATGACCTTCTGGTGGCGCCGCTGCAGCGAGCACTCGCGCTCACCCAGGTGGATGACGTTGCCGTGGGTGTCCGCCAGGACCTGCACCTCGATGTGGCGCGGGGTGTCGACGAACCGCTCGAGGAACAGCGTGTCGTCGCCGAACGCGCCGGCGGACTCCCGCCGGGCGGACTCGAGCGCGGCCGGCAGCTCGGCGGGATCGGCGACGCGGCGCATCCCCTTGCCGCCTCCACCCGCAGAGGGCTTCACGAGGACCGGGTAGCCGACCTCCTCCGCGCCCGCGATGAGCTCGTCGTCGGTCAGTCCGGGCCTGGAGATCCCCGGCACGGTGGGCACGTCACGCTCGGACACCGCCGCCTTGGCGGTGATCTTGTCACCCATGGTCTCGATCGCCGACGCCGGCGGCCCGATGAAGATCAGGCCCGCCTCGTCGAGCGCGCGGGCGAACCGCGCGTTCTCCGACAGGAAGCCGTACCCCGGGTGGACCGCCTGCGCGCCGGTGCGGCGGCAGGCGTCGATGACCTTGTCGAGGTCGAGGTAGGACTGCGTGGCCTGCGCCGGCCCCAGGCGGACCGCGGCGTCTGCCATGCGCACGTGCAGCGCGTCGGCGTCGGCATCGGAGTAGACGGCGACCGAACGGATCCCGGCCGCCCGCAGCGAGCGGATCACGCGGCACGCGATCTCGCCCCGGTTGGCCACCAGGACGGTGTGGAGTTTCTGTGACAGTTTCTCTGACATGGCGCTGCTCACATCCTGAAGACGCCGTTGTTGACCGGCTCGAGGGGGGCGTTGGCCGCGGCCGCGAGGGCCAGGCCGAGGACGGTACGGGTGTCGGCGGGGTCGATGATCCCGTCGTCCCACAGGCGGGCCGTCGAGTAGTACGCCGTCGACTGCTCGTCGAACTGCTCGCGGATCGGGGCCGTGAACTCGGCCTGCTGCTCCTCCGTCCACTCCCCTCCCGCCTTGGTCACCTGCGCGGCACGCACCGAGGCGAGGGTGTCCGCCGCCTGCGGGCCGCCCATCACGGCGATGCGCGCGTTGGGCCACATCCACAGGAAGCGCGGCGAGTAGGCGCGGCCGCACATCGAGTAGTTGCCCGCGCCGAACGAGCCGCCCACCACGACCGTGAACTTGGGCACCCGGGCACACGCGACCGCGGTGACCATCTTGGCGCCGTTCTTGGCGATGCCCCCGGCCTCGTACTGCCGGCCCACCATGAAGCCCGTGATGTTCTGCAGGAAGACGAGGGGGATCTTGCGGCGGTCACACAGCTCGATGAAGTGCGCGCCCTTGAGCGCGGACTCGGAGAAGATGACGCCGTTGTTGCCGATGATCCCCACCGGGTGCCCGTGGATGTGGGCGAACGCGGTGACCATCGACGTGCCGTAGTTCTCCTTGAACTCCGTGTACTCGCCGCCGTCGACGATCGTGCCGATGATGTCGCGGACGTCGTACGGCTTCCGGGAGTCGACGGGGACGAGGTCGTAGAGGTCGCTCTGGGGGCGCGCGGGCTCGCGGGGCTCGAGCACCTCCCAGTCCGGCTCGGGGGCCGGCGGGCACGTGGCGACGATCTCGCGGACCTTCATCAGCGCGTCGTAGTCGTCGTCGGCCAGGTGGTCCACGACGCCCGAGGTCTTGGCGTGCAGGTCGCCGCCGCCGAGCTCCTCGGCCGTGACCTCCTCGCCTGTCGCGGCCTTCACCAGCGGCGGGCCGGCGAGGAAGATGGTGCCCTGGTTGCGGACGATGACGGCCTCGTCGCTCATCGCCGGCACGTAGGCGCCACCCGCGGTGCACGAGCCCATGACCGCGGCGATCTGCGGGATGCCCTTGGCGGACATGGTCGCCTGGTTGTAGAAGATCCGGCCGAAGTGGTCGCGGTCCGGGAAGACCTCGTCCTGCTGCAGCAGCATCGCCCCGCCCGAGTCGACGAGGTAGATGCACGGCAGGTTGTTGGCCAGCGCCACCTCCTGGCCGCGCAGGTGCTTCTTGACCGTCATCGGGTAGTAGGTGCCGCCCGAGACCGTCGCGTCGTTGGCGATGATCAGGCACTCGCGGCCCGAGACCCGCCCGATCCCGGCCACGACACCCGCGGCGGGCGCCTTGCCGCCGTACATCTCCTCGGCGGCCAGCGGCGAGAGCTCGAGGAACGGGCTGCCCGGGTCGAGCAGGACGTCCACGCGCTGCCGGGCGAGGAGTTTGCCCCGCTCGAGATGGCGCGCGCGGGCCTTCTCCCCGCCGCCCTGCGCGGCCCGCTCGAGGCGCTCGCGGAGGTCGGCGAGCAGTTCCTCGTGGGCCTGGCGATTGGTGGTCGCGGAAGTCATCAGCGCCGCTCCCTTTCAGTTAAGTCAGATTAACTGAAAACGACGATAGTGCCGCGGCTCACAAAAGTCCAGAGCCGCGGGTGAGCAGTCCGGAACCGCCGCGGCAGACCCGGACACAGCCGTGCGGGACCAGCCCGGACAGCCCCGCGGCCGACCCGGCCACAGCCGCTCGGGACCAGCCCGGACCGCCCCGCGGCCGACCCGGCCACAGCCGCCCGCAGCCATGGCGTCTCGCGCGCACCGATGCGCAGGCGGGACGCCATGCCCGGGAGCGACGATGACTCGGCCGTACATCCGCGGAGGCGAGACGCCATGCACGGGAGCGGATGCCGGGCGTGCGGCGCCATGCGAGAGAGCGAGACGCCAGGCCGGAAGTTGTCAACCTGGTTTAAGACAGGTTGATGCCA
>NZ_JAALDU010000254.1 GCF_014145015.1 Dietzia sp. E1
CCGTCGCCGTGCACCCCACCCGCGCCCGCGAGGCCACCGACCCCGAGCGCGGCGAGCAGGTCCGCGCGCGCCTGCGCGAGCTGGCCGCCCACCCCCGTGTCGTGGCGGTGGGGGAGACCGGCCTCGACCACTACTGGGTGGGGAAGATGGACGACTGCGCGGACCCGGCCGAGCAGGAGGAGTCCCTGCGCTGGCACGCCGGGCTGGCCGCCGAGCTGGGCAAGTGCCTGATGATCCACAACCGCGAGGCCGACGCCGACCTCCTGCGCGTCCTGGGAGAGGTCGCCGGCCCCGACTCGGGTATCCCGCACGTCATGCTCCACTGTTTCTCCTCGCCGCTCGACGTCGCGGAGGAGGCCCTGGAGCGCGGGTACGTGCTCTCGTTCACCGGCAACGTGACGTTCAAGGCCAACGAGCACCTGCGCGAGGCCGCCCGCCTGGCGCCCGCCGGGCAGCTGCTCGTGGAGACCGATGCCCCCTACATGGCCCCCGAGCCGTTCCGGGGGGCCCGCAACGAGCCCGGTCTGGTGGGCTACACCGCGCGGGCGATCGCGGAGGTCCGCGGGCAGTCGCCGGAGGAGTTCGTCGCCGAGGTCGCCGACACGGCCCGCGCCGTCTTCGGCCTCACCGTCTGACGGCGGGCCGCTCGGCGGGGCCCGTGTGACTCGAGGTACGAACGGGACCCGCGGGGATCGTGTAACGAAACGTGACCTGAACACCTTGTCGTCGTCGTCACATCAATGCACGTCAGGGGTGGCGCGTTGCCCCGGCTCCATCGCCTCGTTACGCTACCGTGATGAAACGCGGACGGCCGTACGGTCGTTCACGGGCGATACGAGGAGAGAACCGACCAGTGGCTGACGACGCACGGACCGACACCCCCACGGGCGCCCGACCCGACGGGACGCGGGGCCTGCTCGACCCCATCCACCGCCTCCACGGATCCCGCTCCACCATGCTGCGGCTGTCCGTGGCCGGGATGCTCACCACCCTCGTCGTGGGCGGTGTCGCGGCGCTGGACCAGCGCACCACCTACACCCTCGAGGTCGACGGCTCGCCGGTCGAGCTCGTCACCTTCAGCTCCG
>NZ_JAALDU010000255.1 GCF_014145015.1 Dietzia sp. E1
CCGTCCGCACCGGCGCGGTCGCGGTGGTTCCCGTCCTCCCGGTCGTCGACACCGTCAAACAGGTCGACGCCGACGGCTACGTCGTGGGCACCCCCGACCGCACCTCGCTCCGTGCCGTCCAGACACCGCAGGGCTTCGCGCCCCACGTCCTGCTCGCCGCGTACGACGCCGCCGGGGACGTGGCCACCGACGATGCCGGGCTCGTCGAGCGGACCGGCGGCCGCGTCGCCACGGTCCCCGGCGACCCGCTCGCGTTCAAGATCACCACCGCCGACGACCACGCCCGTGCCCTCGCCGAGCTCGACGCCGGCGCGCTCGTCACCGCGGGCCGCCCCCAGGAGCAGAAGTGACCGGACCCGTGATCCCCCGAGTCGGGATCGGCACCGACGCCCACCGCGTCGAACCGGGCAAGCCGTGCATGATGGCGTGCCTGCACTTCCCCGACGACCACGGCTGCGAGGGCCACTCCGACGGCGACGTCGTGGCCCATTCCCTGGTCGACGCCCTGCTGTCCGCCGCCGGGCTCGGCGACCTCGGCACCCTCGTCGGAACCGGTCGGTCCGAATACGACGACGTCTCCGGCGAACGACTGCTGCGCGAGGCGTGCGACGAGCTGGCGCGGCACGGATGGACGATCGGCAACGCCGCCGTGCAGATGGTGGGCAACCGGCCCAAGATGGGCCCCCGGCGCGTCGAGGCCGAACAGCGGCTCGGCGAGATCGTCGGCGCGCCCGTCTCCGTCTCGGCCACCACCACCGACGGCATGGGCTTCACCGGCCGCGGCGAGGGCGTCTCCGCTGTCGCCACCGCGCTCGTGTATCGGGCCTGACGCGGGCGCACCGGTAGACTCGGGCCCCGTGACGCTCCATCTCTACGACACCGCCACCCGCTCCCTCCGGGAGTTCACCCCCGTCCGGGAAGGGCACGCGTCGGTCTACCTCTGTGGAGCCACCCCCCAGGCCGTACCCCACATCGGGCACGTCCGCTCCGGCGTCGCGTTCGACGTCCTCCGCCGCTGGCTCCTGGCGACCGGCTACGACGTCGCGTTCGTGCGCAACGTCACGGACATCGACGACAAGATCCTCACCAAGGCCGCCGAGAACGGTCGCCCCTGGTGGGAGTGGGCAGCCACCCACGAACGCGAGTTCACCCGCGCCTACGACGCGCTCGGCGTGCTGCCGCCGTCCACCGAGCCCCGCGCCACCGGGCACATGACCCAGATGATCGAGTACATGGAACGCCTCATCGAGCGCGGGTACGCCTACCCCGCCGAGGGCAGCGTCTACTTCGACGTCGCGGCGTGGTCGGCCGCGCCCGAGGGCGACTACGGGCACCTCTCCGGCCACCGGCTCGACGAGGTCGACCAGGGCGAGGCCGCCGACCTGCGCGGCAAGCGGGACCCCCGCGACTTCGCGCTGTGGAAGGCCGCCAAGCCCGGCGAACCCAGCTGGCCCACCCCCTGGGGCGACGGTCGGCCCGGCTGGCACCTCGAGTGCTCGGCCATGGCCACCTGGTATCTCGGGTCGACCTTCGACATCCACGGCGGTGGGCTCGACCTGCAGTTCCCGCACCACGAGAACGAGGCCGCCCAGTCCCACGCCGCCGGCGACGGGTTCGCCCGCTACTGGCTGCACAACGGCTGGGTGACCATGGCCGGCGAGAAGATGAGCAAGTCGCTCGGCAACGTGCTCAGCGTGCCGAACATCCTCACCGCCGTCCGGCCGGTGGAACTGCGCTACTACCTCGGAAGTGCGCATTACCGCTCGATGCTGGAATACTCTCCCGAAGCACTGCAGGAGGCGGCCGCCGCGTACCGGCGGATCGAGGCGTTCGTGCAGCGGGTGGACGAGGCCGTCAGGTCGGGCTCGGCGCCGCACGCCGAGGTGCCCGTCGGTGAGTGGACGGAGGCGTTCGCCGCCGCGATGGACGACGATCTGGGGGTGCCCGCCGCGTTGGCGGAGATCCACGGTCGGGTCCGGGCCGGCAACACCGCGTTGTCGGCGGGCGACACGGAGGCGGCGCTCACCGCGGCCTCGTCCGTCCGGGCGATGACCGCGGTACTCGGGGTCGACCCGCTCGACCCGCAGTGGACCTCCGCCAAGGGCGGCGACGATGCCGCCCTCACCGCACTCGACCTCCTCGTCCGCGCGGAGCTCGAGGCCCGCGCCAAGGCACGGGCCGACAAGGATTTCGCCACCGCCGACGCCATCCGTGACCGACTGGTCGCGGCGGGTATCGAGGTGGCCGACACCGCGGACGGCCAGAAGTGGTCGCTCGCCCACCGGAAGGACTGACATGGCAGGGAACTCGAGTCGGCGCGGAGCAATCCGCAAGTCCGGCACCAAGAAGGGCCAGGTCGTCGGGTCGGGCGGCCAGCGACGCCGGGGACTGGAGGCGCGCGGCGCCACCCCCAAGGCCGAGGACCGGACCTACCACCCGGCACACCGGCGGGCCAAGGCCGCCAGCCGCAAGGCGGAGGGCGCGCAGCAGCGCCGCCGCCAGGCGCAGAAGCAGGCCGACGGTCCCGAGTACGTGGTGGGCCGCAACCCGGTGCTGGAATGCCTCCGCGCCGGCGTCCCCGCGACCGCGCTGTACGTCGCGATCGGTTCGGACGCCGACGAGCGGCTGACCGAGGCCGTCCACCTCGCCGCCGGCAAGGACATCTCCATCCTCGAGGTCCCGCGCACCGATCTCGACCGCATGGTGTCGAACGGCATGCACCAGGGCGTCGGCCTCCAGGTGCCGCCGTACCAGTACACCGACCCCGCTGACCTGCTCGACATGGCGATGGGTTCCTCCGAGCCCGCGCTGCTCGTGGCGCTGGACAACATCACGGACACGCGGAACCTCGGAGCGGTCATCCGCTCGGTCGCCGCGTTCGGCGGGCACGGGGTCCTCATCCCCGAGCGTCGCAGTGCCTCCATCACGGCCGTCGCGTGGCGGACCTCCGCCGGTGCCGCCGCCCGGCTCCCCGTCGCCCGGGCCACGAACCTCAACCGGACGCTGCTCGACTGGGCCAAGGCCGGGGTGCAGCTCGTCGGGCTCGATGCCGAGGGTGACGTCTCGCTGGACGACTACGACGGCACCGGGCCGACGGTCATCGTGGTGGGCTCCGAGGGTAAGGGCCTCTCGCGCCTGGTCCGCGAGAACTGCGACTCCATCCTGTCGATCCCGATCGCCTCGGAGGTCGAGAGCCTCAACGCCTCCGTCGCGGCGGGCGTGGTGCTCTCGGAGTTCGCGCGGCAGCGGCGCGTCAAGCGCTGATCGGCTGGCCGGCTGACCGGACCCGCGGCTGACCGGACCCGCGGCGGGCCCTCCACTGCGGTCCCCGTGTATTCGCGCCGGCGGCCGCGATCCCGTTCCGCGCCCGCGACTGCGCCCGCGCC
>NZ_JAALDU010000256.1 GCF_014145015.1 Dietzia sp. E1
CCCACAGGTCTCGGCGATCGAAGTCCGGGAACAAGGTGTCCTGGAAGACGAACTCGGCGTACGCGCTCTGCCACAGCAGGAAATTCGACGTGCGCAGCTCCCCCGACGGGCGCAGGAACAGGTCGACGTCCGGCATGTCGGGCTCGTCGAGGAAGCCGGCGAAGTTCTCCTCGGTGATGTCGTCGGGCCCCAGCTCGCCGGCGGCCACACGTCGGGCGATGTCGCGCGCGGCGTCGACGATCTCGGCCCGGCCGCCGTAGTTCACGCACATGGCCAGGGTCATGACCGTGTTGTCGCGGGTGAGCTCCTCCGCCTCCTCGAGCTCTTTGATGACCGACCCCCACAGCCGCGGTCGCCGGCCGGCCCACCGCACGCGCACCCCGAGGGCGTGCATCTCGTCGCGACGTCGCCGCAGGACGTCGCGGTTGAAGCCCATGAGGAACCGCACCTCCTCCGGGCTGCGCTTCCAGTTCTCGGTGGAGAACGCGTACGCGGACAGATACGGGATGCCCATCTCGATGCACCCCTGGACCACGTCCATCAGCACGGCCTCGCCGCGCTTGTGCCCCTCGGTACGGGGCAGACCGCGCTCCTGCGCCCAGCGCCCGTTGCCGTCCATGACCAGCGCGACGTGGCGGGGCACGAACTCGGCGGGGATGGCCGGCGGCCGCGTCCCCGACGGATGCGGAGTCGGCGGCCGGACCGTGGCCGCCTGCGGCGCGGGACGCTTACGGAATCTGGGTAGTCCGGGCACGGGGCTCCTCAACGGGGATGACGGGGGCGGAATCGGCGGGCCAGGCCGCATCGGCGGGACGGGCGGAGGCGGGACGGGCGGAGGCGGGACGAGCGGCATCGGGACCCGCGGTGTCGGGACGGCCGGCGGGACGAGCGGAGTCGGGCCGAGCGGAATCAGGACGAGCGGCGACGACTCCGTCGGCATCCGCGCCGATCAGCCCGCGGTCAACCAGCGGCAGGCTGCGCAGGTCGCGCTCGAGATGCCACTGCAGGTGCGCGGCCGCGATGCCGGAGGCCTGCCGGACGACCGCGGGCGAGGACAGCCCCACGGCGTCCCAC
>NZ_JAALDU010000257.1 GCF_014145015.1 Dietzia sp. E1
GCAGCGG
The DNA here is from genome assembly GCF_014145015.1 of Dietzia sp. E1. Classification (GTDB taxonomy): domain Bacteria; phylum Actinomycetota; class Actinomycetes; order Mycobacteriales; family Mycobacteriaceae; genus Dietzia; species Dietzia cinnamea_A. The sequence goes on from NZ_JAALDU010000257.1 coordinate 8, forward strand.
ACCGTCGAGTACACCCGCACCCGCGTGCAGTGCTCGCGGGGCATGTGGATGGGTCCCGATCCCCGGAGCGCGTGGCGCGCCTCGCGCTGCCCCTCGACCTCGCGGCGACAGTCGGCGCAGCGGGCGAGGTGGGCGTCCGCGCGGGACTGGCCGGCCTCGGGCAGGCGGCCGTCGACGTACGCGGCCGCGGCCTCGATGGAGAGGTGATCGGTGGACAGGAAGTGGTCTCGCGCCCGCGGTGGCCCTGTCCGGCCCACGACCTCGCGCGCGGACGTCTGCGACAACCTGAACTCGGGCGCGGAGCCGCGCCCGTGACGATGTCGATCCACGCCACGCCCTCCCGACCGTCGGCCTGCGGGGCGGTGTCCCGCCCGATCTCGATGGGTCAACGTCCGGAACGGCTCCGCTGTTCCCGCCGTCGGACGCGGCGGCTCAGCTGGACCGCTGGTGCGCTCCGGTGACCCCGGCGGCCTCGAGCTCGGCGCGCAGGGCGGCGCGGCCGCGGTGGATACGGCTGCGGACGGTACCCATCTTCACCCCGAGGATGCGGCCGACTTCCTCGTAGCTGAGGTCCTCGATGTCGCTGAGGACGACGGCCGCCCGGAACTCCGGGGTCAGGTTGTCGAGCGCCGCCTGCAGCACCGGGTCGAACGTCTCGTCGGCCAGGACCTGCTCCGGGCTCCGCTCGCGCCCGGGGACGCGTTCGGCGTCCTCGGGCAGGGTCTCGAAGCGAATGCGCGAGCGTCGCCGGGCCATGTCGAGGAAGAGGTTGGTGACGATCCGGTGCATCCACCCCTCGAAGGTCCCGGGCTTGTAGCGGTCGAGGGACCGGAAGACGCGGATGAACGCCTCCTGCGTGATGTCCTCCGCGTCATGGGCGTTGCCGCAGAGTCGGAACGCGAGGCGGTAGACCCGGTCACCGTGCTGGGCGACCAGTTGGGACCAGGTGGGCATGTCCGCCGCGTCGCCGGTCGAGTCGAATCGTGCGGTGCCTGCCGACTCGTCGGGGGCCACCGGGGCGATCGTCGTCCCGTGCACGGTTCGTGAGTACATGCGCTGCCGCCGCCTTCCGGCGCGGGGCGTGTCCCCGCGCGGTGGTGGTTCGCGCCCTCGTGGCGCGACGTCTGACCACTGTCCCCTACCGGTCTGTCCTCACGGTATACGCGTACTGAGATCGCACTGAGAGTTTTGTACCGATCCGGTCACCGCGCGTTGGTCGCCGCTGCGCCGGTCCGCGGCGATACGCTGCTCGGGTGTCCGATTCCTCTGATTTCCCCGCCACCGACCGCTCCGGAGCCGACGGGCTGGCGCACCGGAGCGCGGCCCTCGTCGACGACTCCCTCTACGCCCCGGCCCGCGCCGAGGCCGACGAACTGGGTGCGCCCTCACCGGACGCCCCGACCGCGGAGGCCATCCGGATGATCGCCCGGCTGAACGGCACCCGCGCCGCGGTGTGCATCACGCCGGCGCCGGGTGTCCCCGCACTCGCGATCCTCGCGGCGGCGGGACAGGGGTCCGGGGCCGTGGTCACGTGCATCACCGAGGATCCGCACCACCTCGACGCCGCGCGGGCCGCGGTCCGCGGGGCGGGTCATCCCTCCTCGGCGGCGCGCTACATCGCGGCCCGCCCGCTGGAGGTCGCGGACAAGCTCGCCGACGGCGCATACGACCTGGTGGTCGCGGACGTCCCCGCCCACTCGGTGACGCGCCTGATCTCGCGGTCGCACCAGCTGCTGCGCTCCGGCGGGGCGCTCGTGCTCATCGGCGAGCACGCGCCCCTGCCGGAGGACACGGACCTCCCGGAGCACGCCCACGTGACGCTCCTGCCGGTGGGCGCCGGGCTCACCGTCGTCACGCTCTGACCCGTCACGCTCTGACCCGTCACGCCGCCCGGCGCGCCCGGCGATCAGCCCGGCAGGGACGTGACGGTGTTCTTGGCGACGCTGACGACCCCGCCCGCGCTGATGGGGAACCGCTTCCGGTCGCGTTCGTGGTCGACGCCGATGAGGTCCCCGTCGCCGATGTGGCAGTTCTTGTCGACGATCGCCTTGCGCACGACCGCGCCGCGGCCGATGCGCACCCCCGGCATGAGGACGCTGCCCTCGACCACGGCGCCGTCCTCGACGACCACGTTGTTGGACACGACCGAGTTGCGCACGGTGGCCGCGGAGATGATCGTGCCCGCCCCGACCATCGACTCCTGCGACATCCCGCCGTTGACGAACTTCGCGGGCGGCAGGTTGTCCTGCTGGGTGCGGATGGGCCACCGGTCGTTGTAGAGGTTGAACACCGGGTGGACCGAGACGAGGTCCATATGGGCGTCGTAGAACGCGTCGATGGTGCCGACGTCGCGCCAGTAGCCGCGGTCGCGCTCGGTCTCGCCGGGCACGTCGTTGCGGGCGAAGTCGTAGACGTAGGCGCGCTCCTGCTCCACCAGGGCGGGGATGATGTCGCCGCCCATGTCGTGGGAGGAGTCGGGCTTCTCGGCGTCCGCCCTCAGGGTCTCGATGAGCGCGTCCGTGGTGAAGATGTAGTTACCCATCGACGCGAAGGTCGCGTCCGGGTCGTCGGGGGTGCCGGGCGGGTCGGAGGGCTTCTCCACCCAGCCGCGGATGATGTCGTCCTCGCCGGCGTCGATGCAGCCGAAGGCGAACGCCTCGTCGCGGGGGACGCGGATCCCGGCGACCGTCACCGCGGCGCCGGTGGTGATGTGGTGGTCGAGCATCTGGCGCGGGTCCATGCGGTACACGTGGTCGGCGCCGAAGACGACGATGTGGTCGGGCTTCTCGTCGTGGACGAGGTTGAGCGACTGCAGGATCGCGTCGGCCGAACCCGTGTACCAGCGGGGCCCGAGCCGCTGCTGGGCCGGCACGGGGGCCACGTACTCGCCGCCCATGCCCCGCATGTGCCACACCTGCGCGATGTGGCGGTCCAGGGAGTGCGACTTGTACTGGGTGAGGACGCAGATGCGCATGAACCCGGCGTTGACGAGGTTGCTCAGCACGAAGTCGATGAGCCGGTAGGACCCGCCGAACGGCACGGCGGGTTTCGCGCGGTCCGCCGTGAGCGGGAAGAGTCGCTTGCCCTCGCCGCCGGCGAGGACGATTGCTAGGACATGCGGCTGGTTCCTCACGACCCCACCGTATCGACTCCGCGCGACCCGCCACGGGGCAACGGGCGCTTTGACCCCCGTCGCGCGCCCGGTCGTCACCCCGGCGACGGGCGGCGTTCACCGGGCACGCCTCGGGCGGGGCCCGAGCGACTACCTTGGCCGGTGTGCGAGTAGCGATGATGACGAGGGAGTACCCGCCGGAGGTCTACGGCGGGGCCGGGGTACACGTGACCGAACTGGTGGCCAACCTGCGGCCGCTGTGCGACGTGGACGTGCTGTGCATGGGCGCGGACCGCGACACCGCCCGCGCGTTCCGCCCCGACCCGGAGCTGGGGCCCGACGCCAATCCCGCGATCCAGACCCTGTCCGCCGGCCTGCGGATGTCCGTCGCGGCCGAGGGGGCGGACATCGTCCACTCCCACACCTGGTACGCGGGGCTCGCAGGGCATCTGGCCGGTCAGCTCTACGGCGTCCCCCACGTGGTGTCGGCGCACTCGCTCGAACCGAGCCGGCCGTGGAAGGCCGAGCAACTGGGAGGCGGCTACCGGGTCTCGTCGTGGTCGGAGCGCAACGCGTTCGCGAACGCCGACGCCGTGGTCGCGGTGAGCGCCCGGATGAAGGACGAGATCCTGCGTGTCTACCCCGAGGTCGAGCCGGGCCGCATCCACGTGATCCTCAACGGCATCGACACCGCGGTGTGGGCGCCGGTCGAGACGTTCTCCGGGGAGGACTCGGTACTGCGGCGCCACGGGGTCGACCCGGACCGTCCGATCGTGGCGTTCGTCGGGCGGATCACCCGGCAGAAGGGCGTGCCGCATCTCGTGCGGGCCGCCCGCGACTTCCACCCGGACGCCCAGTTGGTGTTGTGCGCGGGCGCGCCGGACACCCCGGAGATCGCGGCCGAGATGGAGTCACTGGTCGCCGAGCTCAGGGCGGCACGGGACGGGGTCTTCTGGCTGCGCGACATGCTGCCGCGCGAGGAGGTCATCGAGATCCTGTCCGCCGCGACGGTGTTCGCGTGCCCGTCGGTGTACGAGCCGCTGGGCATCGTCAACCTCGAGGCCATGGCGTGTGACACCGCCGTCGTGGCCTCCGACGTCGGTGGGATACCGGAGGTCGTCGTCGACGGCGAGACGGGCGTCCTCGTCCACTACGACGAGTCGGCGACCGGGGCGTTCGAGCGGGGGCTCGCGGAGGCGGTCAACGAGCTGATCGCGGATCCCGAGCGGGCGGCGCGGATGGGCCGGGCCGGCAAGGAGCGGGCCGTGTCCCGGTTCTCGTGGCAGGCGATCGCCGAGCAGACCCACCGGATGTACTCCTCGCTGCTGTAGCGCCGTGCCGACGGCGGCCGCCCGGTGCGCCCGCACGCCCGGATCGTCAGTAGCGGCGGTCGCCCAGCGGCACGCGGTAGGAGCGCACCTCGACGTGCAGCCGGACCGGCCGGTCGTCGGCGCCGAGGGCGGCCTCCAGCCGTGACCGGTCGAGGTGCACCCCGCT
>NZ_JAALDU010000258.1 GCF_014145015.1 Dietzia sp. E1
GCCCGGGCGGGTCGCCGGACGTGAGATGCTCTCACGATGTGAGAATGGACTGCGAGTACGGACGAGGAGCCCGGCACCGATGACCACCACCACAGTTCGCCCGCGACGTCGCGCGCTGGCCGCCGCCCTGGCCGCGACCGCGCTCGCCCTCTCGGCCTGCGGCACCACGCAGCCCGAATCGACCGTCCTCGAGCAGCACGGGCTCGCCGGGATGGACGCCCCCGAGATCATCGAGCACCTCGACACGATGGCCGTCTCCGACCGGCCGACCACGCTCATCGCGTCCGTCCAGCCGACCGAGCTAGTGCTCAGCGACACCACCGGCGGCTCCACCGCGGCCCTGCCGATGCCGGACGAGACGTTCTACCTCTCGGTCGCGCCGTACGAGGCACAGACCCACGACTGCACCTTTCACAGCCTGACCACCTGCCTGGGCGAGATGGCCGCCGAGACCGTGGACGTTACCGTCACCGACGCCGCGGGCCGGACGATCCTCGACGAGACCCGCACCACCTACGACAACGGCTTCGTCGGCCTCTGGCTCCCCCGCGACATCACCGGCACGATCCGCATCGAGCACGACGGCAAGTCCGCGAGCACACCGATCGCCACCGGCGCCGACGATCTCACCTGCCTGACGACCATGCAGCTCACCTAAATCGCCGACCGCGCCCACACGCACCGCGCCACGCTCCCGCCCGCCCATCTCGCAGAAAGCTCGCCCATGGTGACAGTCCGCACGGCCACCCGCGCCGACGCCCCCACGGTGGCCCGCCTCCTCAGCGAGGCGTTCCGCGACGACCCCGCGTGGTCGATCACCCTGCCGGAGGACGAGACCCGGCTCGCGAAGCTCGCCGCGTACTACCGCCGTCGCGTACGGCGGCGCCCCGGCTGGGTGGACGTGGCGGTCGACGACGGCGAGGTGGTCGGAGCCCTTCTGTGGGAACCCCCTGCCGACCCCGGCGCGCTGGCCACCGTCCGACGGGCGATCGCAGGCGGGACCCGCTGGGTCCTCGGTCGGCTGCCCATCGGCCGGGGCGCCCGCCACACCCTGCAGATCGAGGCGTACCGGCCCACCGCACCGCACTGGTACCTCCGCGACATCGGTGCCGGGCCCGAGGCCCGCGGCAAGGGCGTCGGCACGGCCCTGCTCGAGCACCGCCTGGCCATCGTCGACAGTTCCCCGACCCCGCTGGCCTTTCTCGAGTCCACCACGCCGGGGAGCCGGCGCCTCTACGAGCGGTTCGGCTTCGAGGCCATCGGGACCGTCGCCACCCTGGGAGAGGCGTCCTCGACCGCCATGCTGCGCAGGCCCGGCAGAAGCGCGGGTTAGCTCCTCTCGCTCTGCCGTCGACCCGCCCGCAGTACGCTCACCGCTATGACGGCAGACTCCGTGACCCCCGCCACAGACACGCCCGCGCCGGACCCCCTCGGCCGCGCGCGGCAGAACGTCATCTACCGCTCCGGCATCTCCGGCATCACGCCCACGGTGCCGACCAGCGCCGAGAAGCTCGAGGCCGCCGCGCGACGCGCGCTCCTGCGCCGGCCCGGCGGGGTCAAGGCGTGGGCCTACATCTACGGCGGCGCCGGCTCCGGGACGACCATGACCGCCAACCGCGAGGCCTTCGACCGCCGCCCGCTCGTCCCCCGCATGCTGCGCAACACCTCTCGGCGGGACCTGGCGACCACCGTGCTCGGGCAGAGACTCCCCGCCCCGGTGCTGGTCGCCCCCATCGGCGCGGCGGGTCTGGTCCGCCGCGACGCCGACCTCATGGTCGGGCGGGCCGCGGCCGAGCGCGGGATCCCGTACATCCTGTCCTCCCAGGGCTCCTCGCCGATGGAGGAGACCGCCCGCGAGATGGCCGGCGGTCCGCGCTGGTACCAGCTGTACTGGAGCAGCGACGAGCAGCTCGTCGACAGCTTCATCGCCCGCGCCGAGGCGATCGACGCGGGCGCCCTGGTCGTCACCCTCGACACCACCACCCTCGGCTGGCGGCCCTGGGACCTCGACCTCGGATCACTGCCGTTCACCCGCGGGGTCGGCATCGCCCAGTACGTCTCTGACCCGCGCTTCACCGAGATGGTGGCCGAGCGGGTCGCACGCGAGGCCGCGGCCGCCCCCGGCGCGGACCCCGACGCCATCAAGGTCACCCCGCGGGCCGCGCTCACGCTGCTGGAGATGGCCCGCAACCGCCCCGGACGCCTGCTCGACAACCTGCGTGCTCCCGAGACCCGCGCCGCCGTGCAGACCTTCCTCGACACCTTCTCCAACCCGGCGCTGAGCTGGGAGCACCTCGCGACCCTGCGGGACCGGACCCGGCTGCCGATCGTCCTCAAGGGCGTCCTGCACCCGGACGACGCCCGGCAGGCCTTCGACTCGGGCGTCGACGCGGTGATGGTCTCCAACCACGGGGGCCGCCAGGTCGACGGGTCCATCGGCACCCTCGACGCCCTCGTCCGCATCCGCGAGGCCGTGGGTCCCGAGCCGACCGTGCTGCTCGACTCCGGCATCCGCAACGGCACCGACGTCGTCAAGGCCATGGCCTGCGGGGCGAACGCGGTGACGATCGGACGGCCCCACATCTACGGCCTGGCCATCGCGGGCGAACGTGGCGTCGGCGAGGTGCTCGACAACCTCCTCGCCGAGATCGACCTCACCCTGTCCCTGTGCGGCGCCAGCTCGTGGGACGAGGTCGACGGCTCGCTTCTGGCCTGACCCGACCGCGGCCAGCCCGGGTACGACACGGCCCCCGATCGGCGACTGCCGACCGGGGGCCGTGGTCTCGCGGGCGCTCGCCTCCCGTGAGCGGGCGCTAAATGATGGGGGCGCCTTCCCTCTTGGCCTCCGCGGCCTCCTTGACGAAGCCCCGCACGATCACCGCCAGGGTGCCCGCCACCACGACGGGCCAGATGAGCACATAGATCGTCAGCAAGATCGGTGACATGAGTAGTCGTCCTCCTTCTCAGACGCGAACGAGGTCGTCGTCGTCGTTGTCGTCGTCATCGCGTCGGCGACGGTCCCTACCGGCGGTGACCACCTCGGACTCGTCGTCGACGTCGGCGGTCTCCGTCGCGTCGGCCTCCGCCTCGAGGATCTCGGCGACCTCCTCGGTGTCGTAGTCGGCGGTGTCGCGAGCGATCGTGGCGAAGTCGAAGTTCGTCGAGCTACGGAACGACATGCCCGCACACACCAGCGTGCTCACCGCGTACGCCACCAGCGAGGCGGTCAGCGTGTCGTAGTCGCGCAGGAAGCCGAAGATGAACGGCGCACTGACCAGGGCGGCCACAGCCCCCAGCACCAATGCCGGCCGCAGGCCGATGAAGCCGAACACCATCAGGCCCAGCACCACGCCGATACCGATGACCGCCAGCGCCTCGGTCACGATCGGAAGGAAGCCCGTGTCCGGGACGAGCCCGAAGCGCGTCGGCAGGAACGCCGCCAGCGCCACGAGCACCGACACGGTGAACGCGGAGTTGGTGACCTTCTTCCAGTAGAAGCTCGCGATCACCGGGAAGACCAGCGCGCCCCACAGCGCACCCACGAACACCAGCAGGTCGAGGATGTTGAACTTCATGTTGGCGAAGAACAGGGCTGCGACCGTCGCCAGGATCATCGTCACCCGACCGATCGTCAGCATCATCCGCGGATTGGGGATCTGACCGCGGCTGCGCATGCTCTGGCCGTACATGTCCGTCATCGCGATCGAGGACATGGCCGCCAGATCCGAGTCGGCCGTCGACGACAGCGAGCCGATGATCATGATGAAGAACAGCGCGACCAGCACGCCCGGCAGGTACTCCGCCGCGACCTGCGGGAGCAGGTTGTTGGGATCGCCCTCCACCGGCTGGATGCCCGCGTAGAGCCCGAGCACACCGATCATGCCGATGCCGATGATCGTGGCACCGTAGCCGATCGTCGCCGTGATGAACGTCGGCTTGATGAGGTCCTCACGCACCGCGAACAGCCGCTGCGCGATGGTCTGGTTGCCGATCGCGTACGCCAGCACCGCCGCGATGTACGGCGCGCCCTGGTTGAGGAACGCCTCCGACGAGAAGAACGACTGCTGCTGCTGCGTGAGGTTCTGGGCGCCGGTCTCGAAGAGCTCCGTGCCGCCGAGGAAGAGAAACATCGCCGGCACGATGATGACCACCGCGCCCAACATCGCCAGCACCTGCGCGAAGTCCGTCAGCACCGAGGCCCGGAAGCCCGACCACAGCGTGTACAGCAACACACCGGCGGCGATGACGATCACGCCCTGGATGAAGCTGAACGGGCTCAGCATGGAGATCAGTGCGCCACCGGCGATGAAGTTCGACGTCAAGGAGATGACGGAACCGAGGATGTTGGATCCGGCCAGCATGAGCTGCGAGGACCGGCCGTGGCGAGCGAACATGACCTCCGCGAGCGTGTGAGCCTGCGGGGCGACCTTCCGGATTCGGCGGCCGAAGGGGTAGATGAACAGGATCATCAGGGCACCCCAGAGCCCGTAGTGGATCGGGCCCGACACGCCGTAGAGGTAGCCCGAGTTCACCGAGGCGTACATGGACGACGCCCAGATCCAGGTGGCGGTCATCGATGCCGCCGAGATTCCGAAGCCGATCTTGTGACCGGCCGTCATGTAGTTGTCCGCGTTCTCGTCCTTGCGTGCGATCCGCATGGACATGACCATCGTCCCGCCATAGAACAGCAGCAGAAGGAGAACGACAGCAGTAGCGCTCAGCGCAGTATATTCCAGCAAATTTCTCTGCCCTTTCGCTCTTCACTTATCTGACCAACGTGACGAGCATAGTGAAGTTGGGAGGAAACTGAGAATCCACGGTTGTCGGAGCGTCCAACGAGCGGCCTGCTCGACCCACGAATCGGGCCCGAAAATCGGCTGGCCGATGGAGGAAAAGTCCAAAGTGAGCGCGGCGCTCAGGGTTCGCTATGGACGCGTGTCAGTCGAGCGCACAGGCTCACACTCTTGCGCCGAGGCGCAAAAAACACCGCCGATAGGCTGGGCGCATGCCGCACACGTGACCCACGTCACCGAACGCTAGTCCGCCTGAGCGCGCGTGGCCCGAAGCGCAAAGTAGGCGTCAACTTAAAGGCGCGGTTAGTTAGCACAGGCGCGCTTCTGCGAGTGGTCGCACACGCCGCGATTGTCAGACCCCCTACAGGGGCGATGTGACCGCCCTTCGACCACTCGGCGCGCGACCGAGCGGCGCGGGTCGGCCC
>NZ_JAALDU010000025.1 GCF_014145015.1 Dietzia sp. E1
CCCGCCCGACCGTCCGGCGACGGTCGGGCGGGCCGGCGAGGGTCCGGGTCAGTGCGAGATGGTCTTCTCCACACCGACACCGGTGAGCGAGCGGACCTCCATCTCCACGCGCTTCTGCGGGAACTCGTCCTTCTTGCCGATGAACGTCCCGACGATGCCCAGCAGGAACGCCAGGGGGATCGACACGATGCCCGGGTTGGAGAGCGGGAACAGGGAGAAGTCGACGCTCGAGATCATCGACTTCTCGCTGCCGGAGACCGCCGGCGAGAGCGCGATGAGCACCAGGGTGCTGATCAGGCCGCCGTACATGGAGAACAGCGCGCCGGTGGTGTTGAACCGCTTCCAGAACAGCGAGTAGAGGATCGTCGGCAGGTTCGCCGAGGCGGCGATCGCGAAGGCGAGGGCCACGAGGAAGGCGATGTTCTGCCCCATCGCGCCGATGCCCATGACGATCGACACGATGCCGATCACGACCACCGTGATCCGGGAGACCCGCAGCTGCGACTGCTCGGTCGCCTGGCCGTGCTTGATTACGCCGTTGTAGATGTCGTGCGCGAACGAGGCGGAGGCGGTGATGGCGAGTCCGGCCACCACGGCGAGGATGGTCGCGAACGCGACCGCCGAGATGATGCCGAGGAAGATCTCACCGCCCAGCGCGAACGCGAGCAGCGGCGCCGCCGAGTTCACACCCCCGGGGGCGTTCTCGATGACCTCGGGTCCGACCATCGCCGCGGCACCGAAGCCGAGGACGAGGGTGAACAGGTAGAAGCCGCCGATGAGCGCGATCGCCCAGGTCACCGACCGACGGGCCTCTTTCGCCGTCGGCACGGTGTAGAAGCGCATGAGCACGTGCGGCAGCCCCGCGGTGCCGAAGACCAGGGCGATCGACAGCGAGACGAAGTCGAGCTTGCTGGTCTCGGTGGCGCCGTACTGCAGACCCGGCTGCAGAAGATCCTTGCCCGAGTTGGCCACGGCCTCTCCGAGGAGCGCGGAGAAATTGCCTCGGACGGCGATCAGGACGAGGAGACACATGATCAGCACACCGCCGACGAGCAGGACGGCCTTGACCATCTGGACGTAGGTGGTGCCCTTCATGCCCCCGACGAGAACGTAGACGATCATCAGGATGCCGACGACGGCCACGACGATCGACTGCCCCGTGGAGTCGTCGATGTTCAGGAGCAGGGCGACGAGACCGCCGGCGCCGGCCATCTGGGCGATCAGATAGAACAGACACACCGCGAGGGTGGCCAGCGCGGCCGCCATGCGGACGGGCCGCTGGTTGAGCCGGAAGCTGAGCACGTCGGCCATCGTGAACCGGCCCGTGTTGCGCATCAACTCGGCCACGAGCATGAGTGCCACGAGCCAGGCGACGAGGAAGCCGATCGAGTACAGGAAGCCGTCGTAGCCGTTGATCGCGATGGCGCCGGCGATACCGAGGAAGGAGGCCGCCGAGAGGTAGTCGCCGGCGATCGCGAAGCCGTTCTGCGGGCCGGTGAAGCTCGAGCCGCCCGTGTAGAAGTCCTTGGTCGACTTGGTCGACTTCGACGCCCTCAGCACCAGGGTCATCGTGATGACGATGAAGACGGCGAACACCGCCATGTTGAGGAGGGTGCTGCCGACCTGCTCACCCGGCGCGAGTTCGTTGATGTTGATCAGCCAGTCCATCAGGCGACCCCACCTTCCAGTTCGAGGCGGATGGACTCCGCGCGCGGATCGATCTCACGGTTGGCGAAGCGGATGTACAGGAAGGTGATGAGGAAGGTCGTCACGAACTGCCCCAGGCCAATGATCAGACCCCAGGTGATGTTCCCGAACACCTTGGTCCCCATGAAGTCCGTCGCGTAGACGGCCAGGATCACGTAGAGGAAGTACCAGACGAGGAAGGCGATCGTCATGGGGAACACGAACGCCCTGAACTTGCTGCGCAGATCCTGGAAGGCGGGGCTGGCCTGCATCGCCGTGAATTCCGCCGCATCCGGGGTTCGTCGCGATGCTCCCCCCGCCGGCGGTTCGGTTGGTTGGGACACGGAGGTCCTCCGTTTCGGGTTCTCGTCAGCACACCCCTGTAGTGATGCGCTTCACAGACACTGACCGGGGAAGTGTGACACGTGACACAGAAGATTGCGGAGAGACCGTCGGCGAACTCTTATGACGAGCCGAAACCGCGGGTGGCGCCACCCCCGTCGGCGGGTAGCACTTACCTCCCTACGGGGCTACGGCTGAGCGGAGGAGCCGCGGCGCCCCACCGCCTCCGCGAATACCCGGACGATCTCTTCCGGAGTGCGGGCGACATGGCTGCTGCCGCCGGTAGCCTCCGCGATCTGCGCGAGGGTGCCCGAACTGCTCTCGTCCAGAAGGCTCACCGTCACCACGATGACGGGGCGGGACGGGTCCACCATCTCATCGAGCCGGGCGAAGAACTCGTCCGCTCCGATGTCCGAGGTCGCGTCGTCCGCCCCGTCGGAGATGACGATGATCGAGTTGACCATGTTCGGGTCGTACCCCGAGCGCACCATGGCGTAGGCGTCGAGCACGGAACGATAGAGGTCGGTGCCACCACCCACCATCCCGGGCAGCGAGGCCAACGCGCCTCCCAGCGCGGCACGGTGCGTGCCCCCGGGAGCCGCCGCGTCGAGGCGCTGCAGTGCGGCGACCTCCGCGTACGGGAGCCCGTCGCTCCCGGCGGCACCGCCGAACGCCCACAGTCCGAGCTCCGCGTCGTCGGGGAACTGGCCGAGCCCCGCGCCCGCCGTCTCGACGAGCGCCTGGATGCGGGTGCGGTCCGTGCCGGGAACCCCGAAGCCCATCGAACCCGACGTGTCCACCAGGACGAGGGACCGGCCCGGCATCGCCAGGAGCCGCCAGTGCCGTAGCGCACTGTGGACCCGGTTCGCGTCCCGGACGACGAGCGCCTCGGCCCCGCCCACTCCCGCACTCTCGGCGAGCGGCGCCCGGAAGGCGGTCCGGAAACCGTCCCGGGAGAGCCCGTCGATGACAGCGGGCGCAGCGGTGGCGTCCCGGAGTGCCTCGGCGGCCCCGGACACCTCGGCCCGGCGCGTAGGGTCCTGGGTCGTCACGGCCACCGGATAGGTCAGGAAGACCGCCCCGGTGGCGGGCGCGTGAAGTTCCAAGCCCGAGTCTGGCGCCGCCCGCTGCGCGAGCACCGCATCCCGCTCCGTCACGATCGCCGCGCCGCCGCCGGCGATCACCCTGTCGAGCATCTCCCGGGAGGTCGGCGGGACCTCCATCCGACTCATCTGCCCCTGGGCCAACATCGCCATCGCGGCCCCCAGCGCCTCCGGAGTCGACCGCAGCATCTCGACCTCCGACGTCGCGGCGAGGATCGGCGCGTCCGCGACGCCGGACCGGACCGGGTCGCCCATCATCAGCCCCGGGGTGGCGAGCGCCGAGGTCCACGTCGACATGTCGATCGGGGCGTCACGGGAAGCGATGACCACAGGGGTCGACGCGAGGGAGTTGAGGACCGTCTCGAACGGGATCTGCACGTCCTGGGACATCTGGGCGAGACGCACGGCGGAGTCCGGCACCCAGATGTCCGGTAGCGCCTCCCGCGAGACGGTGCGGGTGGCCATGTCCGCGGAGGACACCGGTTCCACGTCGAAGGCGTGACAGCCGTCGGCGTGCTCCGCCAGGACCCGGACGTGCTCGACGATGTCGGGCTCGGCTGCCACGCTGATCCGCGGTTCCGCCCCGCAGAAGCCGGCGACACCGGCCCTCGACAGCCCGGAGACCACCAGGCCCACCACGAGCACGACGGCGACGATCACCGCTCCCACGAGGACGACCCTCCGGGCCGTCGGGTTGCCGTTCTGTGGCGATGCGCTGTGCCTGGCCATCGGTGACGCTCCCCCGGTCATGCGATACCCGGGGCCGTGCCAGACGCCCACGTCGTGCGGATCCGGGTCGGGCGCGGAGAATCGTACCCGGGCCGGTCGGCCCGCGGTGCCCGTACGTGGGGCGCCACGGCGGCCTGCGTCACCTGCGGTGGGGCGGTTCAGCGCCCGCGGAAGACGGGCGGCCGCTTCTCGGCGCGGGCGGCCCGCGCCTCGGCCATGTCCTCGCTGCTCCACGCGCGCAACTGGAGTTCGGTGTGCTCCTCCCGCGGGAGCAGCCGGGCGTCGTCGTCGTTGATCACGGTCTTGATGTGTCGCAGACTCAGCGGTGCGAACCGCGCGAGTTCGGCGGCCAGCTCCATGGCCGCCTCGACGTCGCCGATCTCGTTGGCCAGGCCGATCCGGGCGGCCTCCTCCGCACCGACGGGGCGGGCGGTCATGAGCACCGAGCGGGCGTGGCCGCCGCCCACGACGTTGGCCAACCGCTTGATGGTCCAGTTGTCCAGCGCCAGTCCCACCTTCACGACGGGCACGGTGAAGACTGCGCCGGGCGCCACCACCCGCAGATCCGCCGCCAGTGCGAGCTGCACGCCCGCACCGACAGCCGGACCGTTGACGGCGGCTATGACGGGGACCGGGACCGACTCCACGGCACGGAGCATCCCGGCGTGTGCGTCGTAGAAATCGGAGTTGTACACCCCGCCGGACAGATCGGCGCCCGCGCAGAACGCGGTTCCCGCTCCGGTGATGACGATCGCGCGGACGGGATCCTCGGCGTCGGCCTCCGCGCCGGCGGCCTCGACGGCCTCGCGCAGGGCGGTGCACACCTCGGCGTCGAGCGCGTTGCGGGTCTCGTGACGGTCGATGGTGACGACGACGACTGCGCCGTCCCTGCGGCTGACGATCATGGCGGCGGAGGGCTCCTCTGCGTGACGGGGGTACGGCAGTGCACCCTCACCCTCACGATACCCGCTGGTAGGTGCCCCACCGTACGATGCGGTCATGGCGCGCACCGGAGCTCTGCAGATCCTCGACATGGTCCTCGACGACGGCTCCTTCCGGTCCTGGGACGACGCCCCGGTCCGCCCGCCACAGGTCGACGCGGTGCCGGGGTACGAGGAGGCGCTCCAGCGGGCGACCGAGAAGTCAGGGGTGGACGAGTCGGTCATCACCGGTGAGGGGACCCTGCTGGGCCGCCGGGTCGTGATCATCGCGTGCGAGTTCGACTTCCTTGCCGGGTCGATCGGGATCGCCGCCGCCGAGCGGATCGTCTCGGCGATCGAGCGGGCGACGGCCGAAGGGCTTCCGATCCTCGCCTCTCCCACCTCGGGCGGTACGCGGATGCAGGAGGGGACGATCGCGTTCCTCCAGATGGTCAAGATCTCCGCCGCCGTGGCCGGACACAAGAGCGCGGGGCTGCCCTACCTCGTGTATCTGCGGCACCCGACCACCGGCGGCGTGTTCGCGTCGTGGGGGTCGCTCGGTCACGTGTCGGTGGCCGAACCCGGCGCGCTCATCGGCTTCCTCGGGCCCCGCGTCTACGAGGCGCTCTATGACGCGCCCTTCCCGGACGGGGTCCAGGTCTCCGAGAACCTCGCGCGACGCGGGATGATCGACGGTGTGCTCCCACCGGAGGGGCTCCGCGACCTCACTGCCCGCGCCCTGCGGGTCCTGTGCCAGGACCCGCCGTCGGACGACGAGCCGGCGCCGCCCCACGGGCCGGTTCCCGAGCCGGAGTCCGACGACGGCCTCCCCCCGGATGCCTGGGACGCCATCACCCGGTCGCGGCGCCCGGACCGCCCCGGCGCGCGTGCCTTCCTCGACCGCGTGGCGCCCGACCGGGTGCCCCTGTCCGGCACCGGTCAGGGCGAGGACAGCGGATCACTCCTGTTGTCGCTGGTCCGGTTCCGGGGCCAGTCCGCCGTCGTGCTCGCGCAGGACCGGGACGCGGAGAACGAGAAGAGCCCGCTCGGCCCCTCAGCGTTGCGTTCGGCACGCCGCGGTATGCGCATCGCCGCGGAGATGGGGGTCCCCCTGGTCCTGCTCATCGACACCCGCGGCGCCGCTCTGTCGCGGGAGGCGGAGGAGGGCGGACTGGCGGGTGAGATCGCCAGGAGTCTGGCCGACCTCGTCACCCTGCCGACCCCGACCGTCTCCGTGATCCTGGGGCAGGGCACCGGCGGCGCCGCTCTCGCGCTGCTCCCCGCCGACAGGGTCCTGTGCGCGCGTCACGGGTGGCTCGCCCCACTGCCGCCGGAGGGCGCGAGCGCGATCCTCCACCACGAGACCAGCCGCGCCCCTGAGGTCGCCCGGTCGCAGGGCATCACCTCCGCCGACCTGCTGGAGGCCGGGATCGTGGACGTGGTCGTCCCCGAACGTCCCGACGCCGCGGACGAGCCGGAGGCGTTCTGCGACCGGATGGCCGACGCGGTCGCGTCCGCTCTACTCGAGGTCCGCCGACGTCCCCCTGAGCGGAGGTACGCCGAGCGGATGATGCGGTATCGCGAGCTGGGCCTCGCATTAGAGTGAAGCCTGTCACAACCCGTCGGCACGGTCGGCGGGCCCGCTGCCGTACGTGAGGGGAAACACCCGATGTCGGACTCGACGACCTCGACCTACGACGCCGCCCACCGGCTCTCGATCAGCGATCCCGACGCCTTTTGGTTGGACGTCGCCGGGGACATCGACTGGACCACGACCCCCACGACGGCGGTCGACGGATCCCGTCCACCCTTCTACCGGTGGTTCCCCGACGGTGAGCTGAACACGTCGTACAACTGCGTCGACCGGCACGTCGCCGCCGGGCGGGGCGAGCAGGCCGCGTTCATCTACGACTCGGCGGTCACCGGGGTCAAGGAGACCATCACCTACGCCCAGTTGCTGAAGCAGGTCGAGGAGTTCGCGGGCGCGCTCGCCGCGGAGGGCGTGGGACGCGGCGACCGGGTCGTCATCTACATGCCGATGGTCCCCCGTGCCGCCGTGGCGATGCTCGCGTGCGCCCGGCTCGGCGCCGTCCACTCCGTCGTCTTCGGCGGATTCGCCGCACCCGAGTTGGCGATCCGGATCGACGACGCCCGCCCCAAGGTGATCGTCACGTCCCACGGCGGCATCGAGCCGACGCGCAAGGTGCCCTACTTCCCCATGGTCGCCAAGGCGCTCGAGCTCACCCGCCACACCCCCGGGGCCGTCATCGTGGCCCCGCGTCACGACCAGTTCCCCGACATGGCGTTCCCCGACACCCCGGGAACCACCTGGAGCTACTGGGATGACGCCGTCGCCGTCTCCGAGCCGGCGGCGCCGGTCCCGGTGAAGGCCACCGATCCCCTGTACATCCTCTATACCTCCGGAACGACCGGGCTGCCCAAGGGCGTGGTCCGCGACAACGGCGGACATGCCGTCGCGCTCGCGTGGTCGATGTGGAACGTCTACGGCATCCGGCCGGGCGACGTGTGGTGGACCGCCTCGGACGTGGGCTGGGTGGTCGGCCACTCCTACATCGTCTACGCGCCCCTACTGGTCGGCGCGACGTCAGTGATCTACGAGGGCAAGCCCGTCGGCACCCCTGATGCCGGGGCGTTCTGGCGCGTGGCCTCCGAGCACCGCGCGGTCGCACTGTTCACGGCTCCGACCGCCGTGCGGGCGATTCGTAAGGAGGATCCCGAGGGCCTCGAGATCGGTAAGTACGACCTGTCGGCCATGCGCACTCTGTTCTGCGCCGGCGAGCGTCTCGATCCGGACACCTACCAGTGGGCCACCGACAACCTCGGCAAGCCTGTTGTCGACAACTGGTGGCAGACCGAGACGGGCTGGCCGATCGCCTCCAACCTCCGCGGCCTGGAGCCGATGCCGATCAAGCCCGGCTCCCCCACCGTTGCGGTCGCCGGGTACGACCTGCATGTGCTCGACGGAGACGGCACGCCCCTGCCGCCCGGCGAGGAGGGGAACCTGGCCATCAAGCTGCCCATGGCCCCGGGCACGCTGGCGGGCCTCTGGGAGGACGACGAGAGATTCGTCTCCTCGTACATGTCCGTCTTCGAGGGTTACTACTCCACGGGTGACGGCGGGTACATCGACGAGGACGGCTACGTCTTCGTGATGGGTCGGACCGACGACGTCATCAACGTCGCCGGCCACCGGCTGTCCACCGGGTCGATGGAGGCCGTCATCGCCCGGCATCCCGCCGTCGCGGAGGTCGCGGTGATCGGCGTGAAGGACCATCTCAAGGGCCAGCGCCCCGTCGGCTACGTGGTGCTCAAATCCGGCCAGGTCCGCGACCCCGACGAGCTGCGGTCGGAACTGGTGGCGATGGTGCGTGACGAGATCGGGGCGGTGGCCACCTTCCGCGACTGCACGGTCGTCCAGGGGCTGCCCAAGACCCGCTCGGGCAAGATCCTCCGCAAGACGATGCGGCAGATCGCCGATGGTCAGAAGGATGTGGCGGTGCCGTCGACGATCGAGGACCCGGCCGTCCTCGACGCCCTCACGCCTTACTTGCGGCAGCAGGGGTAAGCCCGAGGCCGCGCCGGCCGGGGCGGGGCGACTCGCGGCCCGGCCGGGGATCCGCGCCCGAGCCAGGCGTCTCGCTCCCCGCGAAGGCGTTTCGCTCTCGACGATGGGGTCTCGCTCCCGCCGATGGCGGCTCGCCTCCGTGCGTGTCCACGCAGCCGCTCCCGGCGATGGCGTCTCGCTCCCGCCGATGATGCTGCGCACTACAGCCGCCCCTCGCCATGGCGTCTGGCGCGTACCGCGGGGCAGGCGAGACGCCATGGTGAGGGGCGGCTGTGGTCGTCGGGCACACGGGGGTCGTCGGCCGCGGGGCTGCGACCGGGCCGGGTCAGGCGGTG